>WANX01000020.1 GCA_015521565.1 Candidatus Hydrothermarchaeota archaeon | reverse complement strand
GCGATGCACAGCCTCTGCTGCTGTCCCCCCGAGAGCGAGGCAGGCGAATCTTTAAGCCTGTGCTTCACCTCGTCCCACAGCGCCGCCTTCCTGAGGCTGCGCTCCACTATCTTCGGAATGTCCTTCATCCCGTGGATTCTTGCACCGTAGGCGATGTTATCGAAGATGCTCATCGCGGGAAACGGGTTCGGCTTCTGGAACACCATTCCAACGCGCCTGCGTATATCAACGGGGTCAGCCTCTTGCGAATATATGTTCTTTCCGTCCAGCAGCACCTCGCCCTTAACCCATGCATTGGGCACAAGCTCGTGGATTCTGTTCAGGCAGCGCACAAAGGTGCTCTTCCCGCAGCCGCTTGGTCCAATAATCGCCGTGACCCTGTTCTCAGGTATTGCAATGCTTATGTTCTTCAGCACGTGCGTGCTCCCGAAGCCAGCGTTCAGCCCCCTAACTTCAATCTTGTTCTTCATTGCCATCTCCTTCCTGCCACAAGCCTGATACCTATATTCAGCGCGAGTATCATCGCCACCAGCACCAGGGCACCGCCCCACGCCTGCGCATGCCAGTCCTCAAAGGGCGAGATAGCGTAGGTGTAGATCATCACCGGCAGCGTCGCCACCGGCTGCATAACTCCGTCGAACCAGAATCGGTTGCTGAAGGCTGTGAAGAGCAGCGGCGCGGTCTCGCCGGCGATTCTCGCCATGGTGAGGAGAACGCCTGTGATTATCCCGAATCTTGCAGTTGAGAGCACCACCTGCAGAGTGGTGCGCCACCTGGGAGCGCCCAGCGCCAGCGAGGCCTCCCTGAGCTCCCAGGGCACGAGCTTCATCGCTTCCTCCGTGGTTCGGACGATGAAGGGTATCATCATCGTGGCGAGGGCAACCCCTCCAGCGAGGGCGGAGAAGCCCCCGAACTTTAGCACCACCAGCATGTAGGCGAAGATTCCTGTGATTATTGACGGCACACCCGTGAGCACGTCGGCGGTGAAGCTCACCGCCCTGCTCAACCTCGAATTGGGGAACTCCGCCAGGTACATGCCGGCGGTTATCCCCAGAGGTATGCCTATGAGGCTGGCTATCCCTACCACTATAAAGCTGCCCTGAATAGCGTTTCCGAAGCCACCCCCCGGCTGACCCGCAGGGGCGGGAAGCTCTGTTAAAAACTCCAGGCTTATCACCGAGAGGCCCTTTGCAAGTATGGTGTAGAGCATACTCCCCAGCGGGATTAAAGCAAAGGCTGTGCTTGCTATGCAGAAGGCTGTGAACAACCTGTCCTTCAGCTTTCTGCCAGGCACTCAGCTCCCTCCCGGAACCCTGAGGTACCTCCAGGTAATCGCCCTCGCAATAATGTTCACCACCATGGATATGGCGAAGAGCACCAGACCGATCTCTATCAGCGCCGCCAGATATAAATCGTCAGTGGCTTCTGTGAACTCGTTGGCGATGACTGCCGCCATTGTGTAGCCCGGGTGGAGCAGCGACGTAAAGATCTGGGGGCTGTTGCCTATGACCATTGTCACCGCCATTGTCTCGCCTATCGCCCTGCCCAGACCCAGCATCACCGCACCGAAGATGGCGCCTCTCGCATAGGGCAGAACAACACCTGTAATAGCCTCGAAGCGCGTTGCGCCCAAGGCGAGAGCGCCCTCCTTCTGAAGCCGCGGTACCGCGAGGAGCGCTTCTCTGGATACCGAGGAAACTATTGGGGTTATCATTATCGCAAGCACAATTCCAGCTGTTAGCACTGAGTAGCCGTAGGCGGGTCCTTTGAACAGGGGCAGAAAGCCCAGATACTCCATGAGCACCGGTGCAATGTGCTCCCTCACAAAGGGTGCCAGCACAAATATACCCCACAAACCAATGATAACGCTGGGTATCGCTGCCAGAAGCTCTATCACCGGCGATAGCAGGTCTCTTAGCCTCGCCGGGGCTATCTCTGCGAGGAAGACGGCTATTCCCAGGCTCAGAGGCACGCCAATAAGCAGCGCGAGCATTGAAGATACGATGGTGCCGTAGATGAAGGGCAGGGCTCCGAATTCTCCCACCACCGGATTCCACTCTGTGCTGAAGAGAAATTCAAAACCAAAGGCAGAGAGCGCGGGCATCGCACCTATTATAAGCTCTCTTAAGAGAAGGGCTGCGAGTACGAGCACGCTAAGCACTGCAAAGCAGGCAAGGATAAACTGAAAAACAGTATCTGAGGACACGCCTTTTAAAAATGGAGAAAGGGAGACCCGCGTTCTCATGCGCACACCTAAAGCAGGGGTTTGCCCTGATAGGTTATTAACTTTATGGTCTCCTCATTGAGCTTCACCACCTCCTCCGGCAGCGGAGCGTAGTGGAGATCTGGTGCATACCTCTGCCCGTCATGCACTGCCCACCACAGAAAGTCAACCAGCGCCTTTGCCTTGGCTTCTGTCATTCCCGGAATCACCGAAAGCTCGCGGTACACCAGCAGGTAGGAGAAGCTGGAAATCGGGTAGGCGTTCTCTCCGGGGGCGTTTACTATGCTCACCTCCGCCCAGGACTCGTCGCCCTTCGGCAGTGTCGCAACAGCGCCTGCAGCGGCTGCGGAGACGCTCTCTATGCTGGGCTCCACAAATTTGCCCTCTCTGTTCTTTATAAGGGCATAATTCAGGCGGTTCTGAATCGCATATGCAAGCTCCACATAACCTATGGAGTAGGGGTTCTGCTTCACAAGCCCGGCCACGCCCTCGTTGCCCTTGCCCCCAAGACCGATGGGCCAGCTCAGCGCCTTGCCTTTGCCCACCTTCTCGCGCCACTCTGAACTCACCGTGGAAAGGTAGTCCGAGAACACAAAGGTGGTGCCGCTCCCGTCGCTTCTGTGCACCACCACTATCTGCTCATCGGGCAGCTCAACACCGGGGTTGAGCACCGCTATCCTGGGGTCGTTCCAGCGGGTTATCTTACCCATGAATATGTCTGCAACAACTTCGCCGCTTAACCTGAGCTTCTGCTCAATCCCCGGCAGGTTGTACACCACCACCACAGCACCCAGCGTCTCGGGTATGTGGAGTATGCCCGGCATCCTGCGGTACTCCTC
>WANX01000019.1 GCA_015521565.1 Candidatus Hydrothermarchaeota archaeon | reverse complement strand
CCAGCGACTACCATCTGCTCCAGTCGATACTTGTGCAGGAGCTGGAGTGGTAATCCATAATCAGAAAAAGCTTGAAGATGTCCACCTTAGCCCGCCTCTGGAGTTTTTAAAGCTCCAAAGGCTTTTAATGGCTAAGGGGATGCTCCGGTCGGGATTCGAACCCGAGTCGCGGGATCGAGAGTCCCGCATGATTGGCCGGGCTACACTACCGGAGCGAATCGACTATAGCGCATGCTTTCACTTGGTAAATATTTGTTGAAGGGCGATGTGCGCTATAGCGGGAGGATTCTCTGTAAGCACCGCGGAGATGATTGCCCTGCTGGAGCACAGGGGTGGTGATGGAAGAGGCACCTTTGCCAGGGACGAGCTTGGTCTGGCGCATCTGCTGCACGCCACTCATTCCCGCGAGGCGCAACCACTGGCAGGCGAGCGGCTTGTGCTTGTGGCCAACGGTGAGATTTACAACCACCGTGAGCTGAGGGATAAACTTCCGCAGAACTTCCGTACAGGGAGCGACTGTGAGGCGATTCTGCGCCTGGTGGAGAACCACTACCGCGGAGACCTGCTCCGGGCAGTGGTGGAGGCACTTCCGGAGCTGGACGGGGAGTTCGCCTTCGCAGTGAGCGACGGCTGCACCATAGTCCTTGCAAGGGACCCACTGGGCACAAAGCCCCTGTACCACACCTCCCACGCCTTCGCCTCCGAGAGGAAGGCGCTCCCCGGAGGACGTGAAGCCAGCTGTCTCCCTCCAGAAGAGGTGCTCTGCCTCTCCCCCCGCGGTATCATCAACCGCAGGATTGAACGCCTTGGCCTGCGGAGGGTGCGCTCACCCGAGGAGGAACTCTCGGACGCGATTGTGGAAGCGGTAAGAAAGCGCGCAGAACACGTGGAGCACTTTGGTGTGCTGTTCTCCGGCGGCATAGACAGCGCCCTGGTAGCATGCGTGTGTGCTGTCCTTGGCCACGCTCCGAGGCTCTACGCGGTTGCCATGCCCGGCTCACTGGACTGGAGAAGGCTCCGCGAAGGGCGCTTTATGGACATGGAAATTGTGCTCAGGGAGGTAACTCCCGGAGAGCTTGAAGAAGCTGTAGATCGAGTACTCTACGCCATTGAGGAGCCCTCTCTGCTCAAGCTGAGTATCGCCCTGCCGGTGTACCTGACGGCACAGCAGGCCCGGCGGGAGGGAGAGAAGGTTCTTCTCACAGGGCAGGGGAGCGACGAGCTCTTCGCGGGCTATGCCAGGTATTCAGCACTCGGCTCGGGCCTTGAAGAAGCCCTGCGCCGCGATGTGGAGGCGCTGCACTGCACCAACCTGGAGAGAGACGACAAGGCCGCGATGGCGGCACAGGTGGAGCTGCTCCACCCGTATCTGGACAGGCGCGTAGTTGAGGTGGCCCTGTCCCTGCCGAATAACTTGAAGATTCGAGGAGGTGTGAGAAAGTACATACTGCGCAGGGTTGCGGAGAGGCTGGGGCTTTCCCGTGAGGTGGCCATGAGGGAGAAGAAGGCTGTGCAGTACTCCACAGGAGTTATGAAGGCGCTCAAGAAGCTCGCCCGCAGGCAGGGGATGAAGCCCGGTGAATACGTAGAAGAGCGATTTAGAAGGCTCATGTCCGCTTCTTCAGCCTGAAGTAAACCTCTCCAGCACCTCTGCGCAGCTCCACCCAGCCACGCTGCTTCATCTCCAGCAGGCGTCTGGCCACATAGCTGCGTGAGTAGCCGGTTATCCGGGCAATTTCATTAATACTCAACTCTTTCGGATACACACCGTCCAGCAGGTCCAGGATGAGTTTTTCACTTCTCCTCAAATTTATCACCAGTTGTCCAGGCTGAGCTGGTTTTTTGCACCTTTCCCCTTCCTGTTGAAAATTATCTCACCGTACTTTCCACCCCCTCCCTCCACAATATCAAAATCCTGTGCTCTGAAGCGCCTGATAAGTTCAGCTATTGCTTCCCCACCCACTTTTGCGATATCCTCTGGATCCACATCAACAAGTACCCGTATCTCACTCTTGAAAGCCATAACCAGCTCGCGCCACACCCTCTGAACCCGCGGGGAATAAACGTTGCTCACCTTCAAAGCCTGGGCGACTATCTCGGATAGGGGAGCGATTCTCAGGTAGGGCGGGCGGTGCTCGGGATGGTGTGGCTCCTTCCAGGTGGCTATTTCGCGAATCCTGTCGCGTACACCTTTTTTTATCCTTCCGCCGCACCTGCTGCAGCGCCAGCTCAGCTTCTCAGCCTCCTCAAGCTGATAGTGGGTGTAGCACTTTATACAGGCGGTTCTGTGGTACTTCCCCAGGCGTGGGTCAAAGCCCACATTTAACACCACCCTGTTCCCCCTGCGGCGGAAGAGCGCCCTTTTGAGCTCCGTAAAGCTCAGGTCTCCAAGCCTGAAGCGGTTGAATTCCCTCCCCAGTTTGTTGGGCCAGGGTGAGTGGGCGTCGCTGTTGGACAGGAAGGTGACATCCTGCAACTCGGCAATGGTATCTGCCAGCTCTGTGTCGGCGCTCAATCCCAGCTCCAGAAAAGCTATTCTGGCGGTGCCGTAGCACTCGCGAAGAGAGTCGTACTCCTTGTATATGCTTGTCCAGGGCACGAAGGCATGGGAGGGACCCAGTACGGCATCAGTTTCGTTGACTATATCTGCTATTTCCTCACCCCTTAGCGTAAGATGAGGTCTGCCATCTCTCTCCAGATCCAGGGAATACCTGCGGAACCTTTCTCTCAGCTCCTCTGCCGCTGATATGGAGGGAAGGATTATCAGGTGGTGAACCTTCCGTGCGTCCTCCACCTCGCAGGTGAGAATAAAGCTTGTTGTACCACTGCGGAAGATACCTTCTCCCACCTCCTCCAGGGTGCGCACCTCAGCTAACCACGCTGGATGGAGGGCATCTCCAGTGCCCACAAGTTCAAGTCCCTTGAGGGGTGCCTGCTCAGCTATTGTGGCGATTCGCATGTTCTTTGATGTGGCGCCTGAAAATCGGCTGTGGATGTGCAGGTCGGCATTCACCTCCAAGCTCTCACCGGGATTTAGTTTTGCCGTGCACTACTTAAATTCTTTGCAATGTTGTGTCCAGGTGGTTGGCAGCCTCAAAAAAATTGTATTCTGCTGTGCAATATCCTCCTGATGATTTAAAAAGCAGGTACCCAACGCGCAGGGGCAGGGAAATACGGCGGAAGGTACATGCACGGAGGTTCATTTTCTGCATTGAACTACCACACAACCTCCACTAACCCGGACTTTATGATTTCTTT
>WANX01000018.1 GCA_015521565.1 Candidatus Hydrothermarchaeota archaeon | reverse complement strand
TGAGTGTGTTCTTTGTTGAGAGATACAACAAAAGCGTTTACTTGAGAAAGTCATGGCCGAGAAAAGTATATGTGTGCGATCCGGGGTTGAGCACCATTCTGGGATTTTCAGAGGATACTGGCAGGAGAATGGAAAATACAGTATTCCTGGAACTGCTAAGAAAGACCAACGAGAACCCGCTGCTGGAGATTTTTTATTTACAGGATTCTCAGAAGTATGAGGTTGATTTTGTGATAAAGGAAGGTTTAAAGGTTAGGGAGCTGATTCAGGTTACCTACGCTAATGCTTTTGACGAGGTGGACCACAGAGAAATCAGGGCTCTGCTCAAGGCAAAGGATTTGCTGAAGTGTGAGGAATTGAAGGTTATAACATGGGACTATGAGGATGAGCGTGATGTTTCCTGGTTTGGTAGAAGGGGCAGGATAAAGTTCATACCCATGTGGAAGTGGCTGCTGGGTCTGGATGGTTGATGATGTGAGGCCATGACGCTATATGATGGCAGGTAACGAAAAATTTACTGCACAGTATGCTTTTTGACAAGTATTAGGCGATTTTTAGGAATTTTGATGTTGGAATCTGAGAAGAATTTATTTCCGGAGGATCTCCATATTAAATTTCCCCTATCCACCATCGCTGCTACCTTCGATTGATTTTTTATCACGAAGGCTCAGGACGCTCAGCGTCGTGTCAGATGGAGGGCAGCGGGCTCACAGGTAGTAGTACTCACCTTTTGCCTTCTGCTCCCTGTCCTTCACACTTCCTGGCTTATTGGCACGGGGTCTCCCCGTCTCCGGGTCCCTGCGGAAGGTTATACCCATCTCACGGAGGAAGGTATTCATCGCCAGCCGCATCTCCAGCGGGGACGTGGCCTCACCTCTAACGCCCGGGTCCCCCGAGAAAACCATCGCTCTGTCTGAAATATAATCGATAAACAGGATATCGTGGTCCACCACTATCGCAAGAGCCTCGCGCTTTTCCATAACCCGGCGTATCATCTTTGCCACACGGAGGCGCTGCTCCACATCCAGGTATGCGCTTGGCTCATCCAGCAGGTACACCTCTGCCTCCCTCGCAAGGCAGAGCGCTATGGCCACGCGCTGCAGCTCACCTCCGCTGAGCTCCTTCACACGAAGGTCGTAAAGAGACTTCAAGTTAAGGGGCCTGGCCACCTCATTCTCAAAGAAGGCATCACCCGGTGTCGCAACTCTGGCAATAGCCTCAAGCACAGTTCCTGTGAACTCCGGCTTTATGTACTGGGGCTTGTACGCAACCCTTGCGGAGATGCTCACCTCCCCCTCATCCGGTTCAACCACCCCTGCAAGCATCTTCACAAAAGTGGTCTTACCCGTAGCATTGGGACCGAGAACGCCCACTACCTCGCCGCGGTAGAACTCCCCCTGAGCAACGCAGAGCTCGAAGCCATCGTAGCTCTTGCACAGCCTTGAGAAGCTCAGCAGCAGATTCTCCTCCCTCGCAACAACCGGAGGGCGGACCTCAAACCTCACCGGCTCTGCCCTTATCCTCACATTCTCCTCCCGCAGATAGCCGTTGAGGTAGGCATTTATCCCCTGGCGCACACTGCGCGGATGGGAGACTATCCCGTAGGCTCCTGCCCTGCCGTAGAGCACGTGCACATAGTCTGCGAGATAATCAAGAACAACCAGGTCGTGCTCCACCAGCAGGACGCGCTTCTCCTGCGCAAGCTCGCGTATAACCCTGCCCACCTTCAGGCGCTGCTCCACATCCAAGTAGCTTGAGGGTTCATCGAAGATGTAAATATCTCCCTCTCTAAGAAGCGCCGCCGCTATGGCCACGCGCTGCAGCTCACCTCCGCTCAGCCGGGAAAGCTCCCTGGGCAGCGCATGTTCCAGCTCCAGCCTCTCCACCACCTGCCGCATCTCTCCCCGCTCGTCCACCCTGGAGAGGAGCTCCCCCACCTCACCGCTCACAATCTTCGGCAGTGCATCCACGTACTGGGGTTTGTGCACTGCTCTGAGCTCCCCTGCGTAGAGTGCCTTGAAGTAGTCGTGGAGCTGCGTACCTGCGAAGTGTTCAAGAACGCTCTCCTTGCTTGCCTCCTGCGTTCCAAAGTTCGGGATGAGCTCTCCTGCAAGAATCCTCAGGATGGTGGTTTTGCCGATGCCGTTCTCACCGATCAAACCCGTAACCGCACCCTCCTTTGGGTAGGGCAGCCTGAAGATGCGGAAGCCGTTCTCACCGTACTGATGCACCTTATCGCTGTCCAGCTCATCGGGGAGATTAACCACTGTTATCGCCTCGAAGGGGCACTTTTTGACACATATCCCGCAGCCGGTGCACAGCGTCTCTGAAATCAGCGGCTTACCCCGCGTGTCGTCCATAACTATGGTTTCCTCTCCCATTCTCACGCCGGGGCAGAACTTCACACACTCAAGAGAACACTTCCTTGGCTGGCACCTTGAATGGTCTATAACCGCAATCCTCAAGCACTCACCCGTGCTCAGCCTGTGAGGCCACGTGTAAAAATATTTCTAAGACTTCAGCTTCAGCAGCCGGTTGAGCTCCTCAATCACCCGTGAGGTTAGCACAACCTCGCTAAGGCTTACTCTCTCCTCCCGTGTATGGCAGAGGGCGAGCTCTCCCGGGCCGAAGACCACCACATCCCACCCTGCCTTTTTAAGATTTGAAGCGTCACACCAGGAGGGCATGCTCCCATACACCGGCTCCAGCTGCAACCGCCTGAGCGCCTCCTTCAGAAGCTCCGGGGCCTTACCCTCCAGGAAAAAGCCTTCTTCCTCCTCCACCACCTCCACACTTCCGTAGGCTCTGCCAATCTCAATAGCCCTGCGGCGCACCTTCTCCAGGGGGATACCCGGAGGGAATATTACATCCACCACCACACTGCAGCTCTCCGGTATTGCGTAGATGTCGCTGCCGCCCTCTATACGGAGGGGGCTCACCCTCGCGGGCAGCCTTTTTTTTAGCCTCTCCAGAAGCTCAAAGGCACGCTCAATGGCGTTCTCACCCCGCTCCGGTACTGCAGCATGCGCTGCCCTGCCGGAGACCGTAAACATGAGCTCCAGTCCTCCGTACTGCTCAGTTGCGATGCGCAGCCTGGTCGGTTCCAGCACCACGCACTGCTTGGGAGAAAAGCGCTCCGCAACAAGCGCCGAACCCCTGCCGGTGGTCTCCTCCTCCACCAGAAATGCGAAGCCCAGTTCTGGCACATCAATCTGCTCCAGCGCCAGCAGCATCGCTGCTATACCAGCCTTTGCGTCACACACACCGGCGCCGTATGCAAAGCCCCCGGAGATGCGGAATCTGCCGCTAACAGTAAGTGTGTCCATGTGCGTGGCAACCCAGAAGTCTGCATGCGTATTTATCAGCAGATTGCCGTGCAAATGCCTCGTCTCATACCCAAGCTTCTCAAGCTCAGCCGCAATCTGCTCCGCCAGCTCACCTTCCCTGCCCGGCGGAGAGGGGGTGCGCACAAGTCTCCTGAGCAGTTCCGCGGCCCTTTTAATCTCTTCCATTCAGGTTAATATATGGAGGTGTTATAAAAAGGTTGATACCATGCAGCTCAGAATACGCAGGGCGAGCAGAGGGGACCTGCCCGCATTTCTGGAAGCCTACAGGGAGGCGTACAGGGGGCTGGAGGAGTACTCCTACAGCTCACGCAGAAGAATAAAAGCGTATCTGCACTGGTTGATTACCAGGGACAGGGATGGCGTCTTTGTGGCAGAGGTGGGTGAAAAACTTGCCGGATTCATATGCACAGACTCCAGGTGGATAAGTGATACCGGAAAGGCAGTGGGAGCTGTGCACGAGCTTGTGGTGCTTCCGGATTACAGGCGCAGGGGTGTTGCAAGAAGGCTTATGGAGGCGGGTCTCAACTACCTGCGGGAGAAGGGCTGCAATACTGTCGAGCTCTGGGTGGGTGTCAAAAACCACTCCGCCATCAGGTTCTACGAGAGCCTGGGCTTTGAGGCGGGGGATGTGGTCGGCAGGTGGCGCAGGATGCTCAAAACTTTTTAAACACTCTCCGGTCTGAGAAAGACCGGCTGTTTGAAACCTCTCAAACAATGCCGTGGAAAAATTTTTATATTACCTCTGGTTTAGATACTTGGGTTGTTGGTTCTTCAGATTAAAAGGGTGATAGCTTGAGCATCGGTGAGCAGTACATCACCATTGCACTCTTCGTAATTGTTGGCTTGATATTCCCAGCGGTTACCATATTTGTCGCCAGCCTGCTGCGCAGGCCGGCGAAGCCCGAGCCTCAGAAGTACCTCACATATGAGTGCAGTGTTCTCCCCTTTGGTCCCGCATGGGTGCAGCACAATGTGGAATATTACATGTATGCGCTGCTCTTTGTCATCTTCGACGTGGAGACGGTTTTCCTGTACCCCTGGGCGATGACATACCGAAACTTCGGATTGTTTGCCACCATTGAGGTGATAATTTTCATCGGCGTACTCGCCCTGGGTCTTGCGTACGCCTGGAAGAAAGGTGCTCTGGAGTGGATGCGAGGATGGAGGTAAAACTTCCCAATGTGATACTCACAAAGCTGGACCGCCTCGTCTTCGACAGGGCCAGACCATATACCATGTGGCCCCTGACCTTCGGTCTCGCCTGCTGTGCCATTGAGATGATGGCAACCGGCTGCTCGCGCTACGACGCCTTTGAGCGCTTCGGCATGCTCTTCCGCGCAACACCGAGGCAGGCTGACCTGATGATAGTCGCGGGGACAATCACAAAAAAGATGGCGCCCAACGTGAGGAGGCTCTACGAACAGATGCCGGAGCCCAAGTATGTTATTGCCATGGGTGAGTGCGCCATCTGCGGCGGCCCCTTCTACGACAGCTACAGCGTTGTGAACGGCGCAGACCAGATAATTCCGGTCGACGTTTACGTGCCAGGCTGTCCACCACGTCCGGAGACGCTCATAGATGCGATAGTGAAGCTTCAGAAGAAGATAAAAGAGGGCAAAATAAAGAGGTAGCGTCATGGCCGAGGAGAAGGCACAGGAGGAGGTAGAGGAGCAGGAAGAGGCAAAGCACGAGCTGCTCGAGGAGCTACGCTCCAGTTTCGGTGAGAAAATCCTCCAGGCGAGGCTGCTCAGACCACGCCGGCTTCAGGTCAGAATAAAGGGTGAGGACCTCTACCCCGTGGCGGAGTTTCTGAAGGGCGCGGGTTTTGACCACCTGTCCTGCATTTCTGGTGTGGACTACCAGGAGCATATGGAGGCGGTGTACCACCTGTGGAGCTACTCCCGGAGAGAGCTCATCCAGATAAACGCCGAGCTTCCTCGGGATAACCCCGAGATCGCCAGCCTCGTACCCCTATACCGCGCCGCCGACTGGCATGAGCGCGAGGCCTACGACATGCTGGGCATAGTGTTTAAGGGCCACCCCAACCTGAAGCGCATGCTCCTTCCCGAGACCTTTGAAGGCCACCCCCTGCGCAAGGACTTTAAAACTCAGCCCATGTCCTGGTATCTGGAGGGGGAGGCGGAGATGTGGGAGACTCCTGTTGAGGTCTCCCCTCCGGAGGACGGTGAAACAGAGGTCATGGTGCTAAACATAGGCCCGCAGCACCCCTCCACGCACGGCGTCGCCAGGCTTGTTACCACACTGAGTGGCGAAACGGTGGTGAAGATTGAGCCGGTGATTGGATATCTGCACCGCGGTGTGGAGAAGATTGCGGAGATGCGAACCTATCAGCAGTTTCTGCCCCTGACCGACAGAACCGACTACATCTCCTCCATAACCAACAACCTGGCCTATGTGCTCGCGGTTGAAGAGCTCCTCGGTGTACGTGTACCCGAGCGTGCGGAGTACCTGCGCGTTATCCTGTCGGAGCTGCAGCGCATCGCCAACCATCTGATGTTTATCGCCGCCTTCGGCGCTGACCTTGGGGCATGGACTGTGATGATGTACGGCTTCCGCGAGCGTGAGATGGTTCTGGATTTAATGGAGCAGGTTTCAGGACAGCGCCTGCTGTACAACTTCCTGCGCATCGGCGGTCTCAAGGAGGATGTGCCTCCTGGCTGGGAGGACAACCTCAGAAACTTCCTGCGCGTTCTTCCGGAGCGCCTGGCGGACTACGAGACCTACTTCTTCAACAATGAGATATTCATAAAACGCTGCGAGGGCGTGGGTGTTCTTGAACCCGAGCTGGCGATAGACCTCGGTGTTACAGGTCCCATGCTGCGCGCCAGCGGCGTCGCAAGGGATGTGCGCAGGGATGATCCCTACTCCATCTACGACCGCTTCGACTTTGAGGTAGTAACAGAGGAGGCGGGAGACACGCTTGCAAGATTCAAGGTGCGCTTCCGCGAAATATTCGAGAGCCTCCGCATAATAGAGCAGGCTCTTGAGGACCTCCCGGAGGGGGAGGTGCGCTCTCCCGATGTGCCGAAGGTGATACGCCCTCCCAGGGGGGAGGCCTACTCGCGGATAGAGGCGCCGAAGGGTGAGCTGGCCTACTACGTGGTCAGCGACGGCAAATCCACTTCACCCTACCGGCTCAAAATAAGAAGCCCTGCCTTCTGCAACCTCTCAGCATTTCCCCACTATGCCACGGGGGAGATAATTCCAGATATGATAGTCAACTTTGCAAGTGTGGATATAGTAATGGGTGAGATAGACAGGTGAGGCTATGGTAAACGAAATGCTGCTCCAGGTGCTGCAGGGACTCATCGCCGTTGTGGCGGTTATTCTGTTTCTCTCACTGAATGTGCTTTTCCTCACCTGGATGGAGAGGAAGGTAATCGCCCGCATTCATGTGCGCTACGGTCCCAACCGGGCAGGCCCCTACGGTCTGCTTCAGCCCATTGCCGACATGCTCAAGCTGCTCACCAAGGAGGATATAGTGCCGGAGAAGGCTGACAGGCTGGTGTACAACCTTGCCCCGGTTGTGGCCTTCCTTTTTGCGCTGATGCCGGCAGCAGCTATTGGCATAGGCTCCGGGCTTATTGCGGCGGATATTGGAGTGGGCGTGCTCTACATCGCCGCTGTGGCCTCACTTTCAACCCTCGCTGTGCTGATGGCAGCGTGGGGCTCCAATAACAAGTACTCACTGCTTGGAGGATTGCGTACCGCGGCGCAGAGTTTGAGCTACGAAATCCCGCTGGTGCTCAGCATGATTGGCATCGTTGCCATTGTGGGCTCTCTGAGCACTCAGGACATAGTAGCTGCGCAGTCGCAGGCGTGGTTCGGAATAATACCGAAGTGGTTCATCTTCTATCAACCCCTCGCCTTCATCGTATTCTTCACCGCTGTGGTTGCGGAGATGGGCAGAATTCCCTTCGACCTGCCCGAGAGCGAGTCAGAACTCGTGGCGGGTTTCCACACGGAGTACAGCGGGATGAAGTTTGCAATGTTCATGTTCGCGGAGTACATCCACTTCGTTGTGGGTTCCGCTCTGGTGGTAACCCTCTTCCTGGGCGGATGGCACCTCCCCGTAATCTCCCCTCTGGTTGCAGAGCTGGGCTGGGTGAAGTACCTGGTCCAGGTGGCAATCTTTGTGGCAAAGATGTACCTGGTGATATTCGTACTCATGTGGGTGCGCGGCACGCTTACGCGAACAAAGGTGGACCATGTGCTGAGCTACGGCTGGAAGGGCCTGCTTCCGCTTGCGCTGGCAAATGTGGTCATAACGGGAGTTGTGCTAAGCATTTAGGTGGTGATTATGCTCAAGCAAAAACTAAAAAACCTGTCGCACATCCTGCCGATGAGCGTCACCTTCAAGCACCTGTTCAGGCCTCCGATTACCATCCAGTATCCGGAGCAGCGGGATGTTATGAAGCCGCGCTATCGTGCCAGGCAGCGCCTCGATGACAAGAAGTGCATAAGCTGCGGCAGCTGCGCCAGGGTGTGCCCGAACAGGACCATCCAGATGAAGGTGGTGGGCATCGAGGAGAAGAAGGTTAAGGACCGCGTGATCAAGCGGGAGAAGAAGCACCCCGAGATATACCTGGGCAGGTGCATGTTCTGCGGGCTGTGTGTGGAGGTATGTCCCACGGGAGCGCTGAGCTGGCAGAATGAGCCGGTTGAGCTGGCGGAGTACACCAGAGAGGAGCTGTTCTACCCCTGGTGGAAGCTCGCAGGCTACGAGCGGGACCCGGGAGGTGAGGGAGGTGATTGATTCACTTGTGTTTCTTGTAATCTCCGCTGTGGTAATCGCGGGCGCCGTGGTAGTTGTAATGGCGGAGCGCATATTCCATGCGGTTCTCGGGCTTGCGCTGGCGCTTCTCGGCGTGGCTGCGGTGTTTGTCACCCTGGGGGCAGAGTTTCTGGCGGTGATTCAGGTGCTGGTCTATGCCGGCGGCGTGGTGGTGCTCTTTCTTTTTGCAACAATGCTTACCAAGAGCGACCTTCAGCTGCGGAGACCGCGGGGAGATGAGCTTGCTCCTGTAAGCGCCGTGGTATTTGCAATAGTAGCACTCTTCTATGTGGCAAGCTCCGGCTTTGCAGAACTGGGAGAGCGTGGCAGTGTTGTGGGTACTGTTAAGAACGTCGGCGAGCTAATATACGACTTAAACATTTATGTCCTCCCCTTTGAGCTTGTGGGTCTGCTGCTGCTTGCCGCCATGGTGGGTGCGATTTTCCTGGCCAGGAAGGAGGTTGTGAAATGAGTGTCACAGTGTTCCACTACGTCTTCCTGGGAATGCTGCTCTTCTCCATCGGCGCCTATGGTCTGCTATCCTCGCGCAACGCCGTGCGCATGCTCATGAGTATAGAACTCATGCTCAACGCCGCAAACATAAACCTGGTGGCCTTCTCCAGCTACCTGGGCAATCTTCATGGGCAGGCCTTCGCCGCCTTCACCATAGCCATTGCCGCCGCCGAGGCGGGGGTGGGACTGGCGATTCTTCTCGCACTTTATCGCAACTTCCGTACTGTGAATTTACGCGAAATTAAGGAGCTGAGGTGGTGAGATGATAGAGTACGCCTGGGCCATACCGCTGTTTCCAGTCATATCCTTTCTGATTATCCTGCTGTTCGGCAGCCGCATGAAGGAGGGGGGAGGTTACATTGCCGTGGGCTTTGTGGGCCTCAGCATGCTCCTCTCCCTGCTCACAATTCGTGATGTGCTTGCCGGTGGAAGGTATGAGAGTGAGGGCATCGCCTGGCTTGGCATTGAGGCTCTGCGCTTCGGCGTGCTCGTCGATTCCCTGGCGGCGGTAATGCTCTTTGTGGTAAGCTTTGTGGGATTTCTTATTGTGGTGTATTCACTGGGATATATGCACGGGGACCCGGGAGTGCAGCGCTACTATGCAGAGATAAGCCTCTTCATCGCCAGCATGCTTGCCCTTGTTATAGCCAACAACCTGGTGTTTCTGTTCATTAGCTGGGAGCTTGTTGGCCTCTGCTCATATCTTCTTATAGGCTACTGGTACCGCAAGCCAAGTGCGGCGAGCGCAGCGAAGAAGGCCTTTCTGGTTACCCGTGTGGGAGATATCATGCTCCTCGCCGGCATACTGCTTCTGTACGCCAACTTCGGCACGCTGAACATGAGCGAGCTCTTTGAACTCGCCCCGGCAGCGGTCCCTGCGACGCTTACCCTGGCGTCGCTTCTGCTCTTTGGCGGGGCGGTTGGCAAGAGTGCCCAGTTCCCGCTGCACGTGTGGCTGCCTGATGCGATGGAAGGCCCAACCACAGTGAGTGCCCTTATACATGCGGCAACCATGGTCAAGGCCGGCGTCTATCTGGTGGCCAGAACCTACCCGCTTTTTACTCCCGACTCGCTGATGGTGGTTGCCTGGATAGGCGGCATTACAGCCCTTCTCGCGGCCACCCTTGCGGTTGTGATGACCGACCTCAAGCGCATTATAGCTTACTCCACAGTGTCTCACCTGGGCTTTATGACCCTCGCCCTCGGAGCAGGCGGCTATGCCGCCGGCATCTTTCACCTGCTCAATCACTCCTTCTTCAAGGCGCTTCTCTTCCTCAGCGCGGGTGCTGTGATACACGCCGTTCACTCTCAGGATATCCGCGACATGGGCGGTCTCTGGAGGAGGATGCCCATCACCGGCACGGCCTTCTTTATAGGTGCCTGGTCACTATCTGGTCTGCCCCCCTGGAGCGGTTTCTGGAGCAAGGACGAAATTCTGGCCTCTGTTTACTCCTATGACAAACTTCTCTTCGCCGTAGCAGCCATCGCAGCGCTTCTCAGTGCCGTGTACATATCCCGGCTATTCTTTGTGGTGTTCACCGGCAGAGAGGGTGAGGCGGTGAAGCACGCGCATGAGGCACCGAGGGTGATGACTGTGCCGCTGATAATCCTCTCCGCAGGCGCGCTCTTCTCGGGCTTTCTGACCTTCGCCGGCTTCAGCGAATTTGTGCTCAATGCGCTCCCCTCAGAGCTGGCAGAGCAGCTTGCTCACCACGAGAGCAGTTCAGTGGTAGTACTCCTCTCCATAGTCCTCGCAGCGCTGGGTGTCGGGGTAACCGCCCTCTTCTACTACAGGCCTGTGCTCTCTGCAGAGCAGGTGCGCACAACTCTGAGGCCGCTTCATTCTCTGCTGGTGCACAGGTACTATCTGGACCACCTCTACCTGTTCTTTGCCAACAGGGTGGTGAGGGATACGAGCACAGTTGTCAATGCCATCGACACCTACTTCATTGATGGTGCTGTGAACGGCATAGGGAGGGTCACCGCAAGAGCCGGAGAGCTGCTTCGCAGAATTCACACCGGGATTACCCAGGACTATGCCTCCTGGCTCCTGCTGGGAGCAAGCATTCTCCTGATAATCGCCCGCCTTACGGGAGGTGCTGCATGATGCTGGCCAACCTCATATTCATACCGCTGCTGGGTGCTGTTGTCAGCTACCTTGCAGAGCGCACCGGTGTCGTCAGTGCGCGCTCTGTGGCGCTTGCGACCACACTTCTGACAGCCGTACTGTCAGTTGTCGCACTTCTGGAATTTCTGGGCGGCGCGGACATGTTTCCGGAGCAGTCGCGAGTGTGGATATCCGACTTCGGGATAACCTTCACCCTGGGTGCCGATGCCATGAGCCTCTCCCTGGTGCTTCTCACAGCCCTCCTCTACCTGGTTGCCGTGCTTGCCTCCTGGAACATCGGCGGGAACAGGGGGAGGTACTTCGGCCTGCTCCTCACCATGGAGGCGGGGCTCATGGGTGTCTTTCTGGCCCTTGACCTGTTTCTGTTCTACGTCTTCTGGGAGATAGTGCTCATCCCCGCCTTCTTTCTGATAAACGGCTGGGGCGGGGAGCGCCGGAGCTATGCGGCAATGAAGGTTCTCATCTACACCCATCTGGGCAGCCTGTTCATGTTTATAGGCATCATAATGATGTACCTGAAGGCGGGCAGCTTCTCCTTCTTTGATATTTCTGATGCCCTTGCGGGTGCTGATGCGGGCTTCAAGAGTATGGTGTTCCTGCTCCTCTTCATCGGCTTCGCCTTCAAAATTCCCCTGGTGCCCTTCCACACATGGCTTCCGGACGCCTACACAGAAGCCCCCACGCCGGTCACAATACTTCTGGCAGGCCTGCTTTCAAAGATGGGCGCCTACGGTCTGCTCCGCCTGGGTGTGAGCCTTCTGCCCGAGACCTTCCAGAACTATGCGTATGCAGTGGCGGTGCTCGCACTGATAAGTGTTTTCTATGCCGCCTTTACAGCGCTTGCGCAGAGGGACATAAAGCGCCTTGTGGCCTTCTCCAGCGTCTCCCATATGGGTTTTCTGGTGCTTGGTATAGCAAGCTTCGACTTCATTGGGATAAGCGGTGCCATCTTCCAGATGGTCAGCCACGGTCTGATTGTGGCGCTCCTCTTCTTCCTCACCGGGATGCTGGTGGAGAAGGTGGGCTCCAGGGAGATTCCCCGTCTCGGTGGGCTGATAACAAGGGCCCCCTTCCTGGGCTGGGTGCTGGTGTTTGCCTCCCTCGCCTCGCTCGGTCTCCCCGGACTCAGCGGCTTCGTGGCGGAGCTCAGCATCCTTCTGGGCCTCTTCAGCACCTACCCCTTCCTTGCCTATATCACAGTGCTGTCTCTCCCGCTTACAGCAGGCTACTACCTGTGGATGCTTCAGCGCAGCACCTTTGGCGCCACGAGTGAGCTGGTGGAGGGTGCGCGGAGTGACGTGAGATGGTTCGAGGCGTTGCCCGTGCTTGTGCTTGTGCTGCTGATAACACTTCTTGGTGTGTATCCCGCACCCCTCATGGAGATGATAGGCACCACATCGCGTGAGATAGTGGCACTGATAGGAGGTATCTGAGAATGCTGGAGTCGCTGCTACCCGAGCTGATAGTCGCCGTCTTTGCACTGGCTGTGATATTCATAGACATGACGCTGCGTGAGGACGACAGGGAGTTCCTGGGTTATCTCAGCCTCGCGGGTGTGCTGCTCGCGCTGGCAGCGGTGCTTATGCAGACAAAGGAGGCACTGCAGTCGCCGGTGCTTGAAGCGGGTGTCTTCTCGGGGCTTATGCGCATAGACCTCTTCGCAGTATTCTTCAAGGTTGTGTTCCTTCTGGTGGCGCTCATGGTGGTGCTGGGCTCCATTGATGCAACAAGAAAGGACAGGTATAAGGGTGAGTACTACTCTCTTGTGCTCTTCTCAACTCTGGGAATGATGTTCGCTGCCATGGCTGTTGACCTCGTGCTGATGTTTGTGGCTGTGGAGCTGGCCACCATATCCACCTTTGCCCTGGCCGCCTACAGGAAGAGCCGGCGTACCACCGAGGCTGCGATGAAGTACTTTGTGGTCGGGGCCTTTTCCTCCGGTTTGATAGTCTTCGGCATGTCGCTCCTGTACGGTCTGTCAGGAAGCACAAACCTGTATGAGATAGCAGGTGCCATGGGAAGTGGGGACCTGTACTGGGTGCAGGTCCTGGCGATGGTATTTCTGATTGCAGGCTTTGGTTACAAGGTGGCAGCGGTGCCCTTCCACATGTGGGCTCCGGATACCTACCAGGGTGCCCCCTCTCCGGTGAGCGCCTTTCTGGCAGCAGCCACCAAGAAGATGGCCTTTGTGGCGCTGCTGCGCATCTTTGTGGTGGCTCTTTCTGCCCCGGCGCTCGTTGAGAAGTGGGCGCTGCTGTTTGGAATACTTGCCGCAGTGACCATGACCCTGGGAAATGTTGTGGCCCTGTCCCAGCGGAATATAAAGCGCATGCTGGCCTACTCCAGCATAGGGCAGGCGGGATATGTGCTCATAATATTTGCGCTGCTGGCATCCGGGGCGGATGTGAGCCTGAGCGTTGGCGCCGGACTGCTGCACATCTTCACCCACGCGATTATGAAGGGGGGCGCCTTCCTCGTGGTGGCAGCTGCAAGCTACTACATGATAGGCTCGGAGCTTGAGGATTTTTCCAACCTGGGGAGACGCCTCCCGCTGACGGCGCTCAGCATGACCGTGTTTCTGCTCTCCCTCGCAGGAATCCCCTTCTTCGCTGGCTTTGTAAGCAAGTTCATGATACTGACAGCGACTGTGGCGGCAGGCGGGTGGTATCTGTTCCTGGGCATCCTGCTGGTGGTAAACAGTGTGGTATCCCTCTACTACTATGCCCGGGTTATACGTTACATGTACTTTGCGGGAGGAGAAGTCAGGCGGGAACCCGAGCCGGCACTGCTGACTGTGGCACTGCTGCTTGCCGCGCTCCTGGTGGTATATATAGGTGTCTTTCCGGACTCCTTCGTCTCCCTGTCAATTGATGCAGCAGGCAGCCTGTTCTCCTGAGCGGGGGCTGAACTTCAGAACCACCTGCTCAGGCTCGTCTGTGTAATCCCCTCCTTCAGATAGTCCCGGGTGTACCCTATAGCTTCGAAGATTCGCTGTATAGCTGGCAGAATCTGGTTGTCTATGTAGTATTCTGGGTCGTAGTCCTTCAGTGTGGCGAACTCCACCGGAAGTGCGCGCTGTGAAATGGGCTTTGGCCCCCTGGTTATTATGTAGCCAATGATCATCCCGGGTGCCACCTCCTTCCCCCGCTCCTTGAGCTTCTGCGCCGCCACCACGTGGGGCTCAATACTCCTGTAGCTCTTTATCCGCTTGGTGAGCTGGGTGTATATGGTTATCTCCTCCAGACTCACCCTGCGCTGCCTTATCCGTTCAATAACCTCACGCACCAGGCGGGCCGCCTTTTCGGGGTCTGCCTCTTCGAGCAATATGCGGAGCACCTCCCTCTGGGTCTCCCTGGCAATTGGTGCCCAGTCGCGGCGCACAAATTCCAGACCCTTT
The DNA here is from genome assembly GCA_015521565.1 of Candidatus Hydrothermarchaeota archaeon. Lineage (GTDB taxonomy): Archaea > Hydrothermarchaeota > Hydrothermarchaeia > Hydrothermarchaeales > BMS3B > Pyrohabitans. The sequence goes on along the minus strand of WANX01000018.1, from coordinate 2,406 downwards.
ACCACCATCCTGCCATCCTCGCTGAGGAGTGCGTACCTCTTCTTTGTTACGAATAGCCCTCGCCTGTAGAAGCCCTCAAACTCCAGCTCAATCATTCCCGGCATGCTTTCGTTTACCCTCATCAGAAACTCCTGTGCGAGCTCCCGCCTCTCGGGGGGTATCACCACAAAGAGCGAGTCGGTGTCGCCGTACACCACCTCCAGTCCGAACTCCTCCTCTGCGATGCGCATCACCTGCTTTATGTACATTCTCGCAAAGGCTGCCACGCTTTCGGCACACTCCCGGCGGTACCATCTGGCGCGGGGGTAGCCCATGTAACCGTAGAAGGAGTTGGCCAGGATTTTGAGCGCCTTTTCTGTGAAGCTCAGCATCTTCCTCCTCTCACCGCTGCTCTCAGCCATCTCCTTCTTTACCTCGCCCCTGCGGTGCACAAGCTCCCTGAGAATTGCCGGAATAAAGCCCTCCCGCTCGGTGGAGAAGCAGTATTCCAGTCCGGGTGCACGGTTCTCTCTGCAGTTCCCCACAATCAGGGTGCTGGGGTCTATGTTGTGGCTCACTATTATGCTCGGGTAGAGGCTGCGGAAGTCAAACACCGCAATGTGCTCCACAATACCCCGCCGGGGCTCCCGAACATAGCCCCCCGTGTAGGTGGCGCTCGCACGGGCGGCGTATTCCTCTCCAGCGGGCCGGTTTGGAATCAGCTCTCCCCGGGGGGTGGCATAGCGCATGAGCAGCCACTCCACCAGCTGACCGGAGGTCATCCGCGCCACGTCGTTGAGGCTCTGGCCCACTATGGTTGAGAGTTCGCAGTAGAGTGGCAGAAACTTCTCAGCCAGCGCAAGGGTGACCCGGGCATCCTCCAGTGCATATCTTGCAAGGAGGGTGCGCTTCTCACCGCCCTCGTCCCAGTAGGCGAAGAGCCTCTCCCCGTCCAGCTTCTGCTTCTTTATCCCGAGCAGCTCCTCCACGACACTTTCGAGCACATAGCTGTTCAGTTTCACATGTCGCCTCACTATGGGGTAAAGGTCCACATGTGCTCTTCCCCGAATTCGTGCCTCCGGAAGCGTCCCCCGTCTGCTCACCTCCAGCTCAGCTCCGAGCCGTCCCAGTGGCAGAGATATGCCCAGCTTTTTCACCCTTTCGCGTATGTAAGGAAAATCGAAGCTGTCGGTGTTGTACCCCACAACAACATCGTAGTCGCCTTCCTCAATGAGCTCCGCAAACCTGAGCAGCATCTCCTCCTCGCTATCCAGCACCTCCACCTCCTCAACCCCGGAGACATGCTTCCAGGTGAGCACCTTCTCCATACCCTCGCTGGTGGCAATGCTCACCATGATTATGGGGTCTTTGCTGCTTCGCGGTGCACCCCTGGGGTTGTACACCTCTATGTCCACCGCTGCAACTTTAAGCTCCGGAAGTTCCCCGTCCCCGTGCACAACATTGCGGAGGAAAAGCCTGCCGTTCCTGTCCTCCACATCCAGGCGCATCCGGGTGAGGGGCCTTATCCCGCGGTCAATAAGGTACCGCCTGACGAACAGTATGTCGTGCTCCAGTATCTGCTCAACCCCCTCAACCTCGCTGATGCGCTTTCTGATTCTGGGCACATCCTGGGGGTGGCGCACAGTAATGCGCAGCGCCACCCTGGGTCTTCCGAAGAGCATCTTCTCCTCTACGTTGATGTGCCGCACCATGCCAGCCGTATCAGAGGTGAGTATTCTCTCCCTGACCCTCTCAGGCTCATCTGCCGGCAGTGCATAGAAGTAGGGGGAGAAGGAGTCGTCGTAGATAACAAAGCTCCCATCTGAGTTTCTGAGGTAGAGCCTCACCACCGCCTTGCCTTCTGCAGTCTCATAGTCAGCATCTATCAGAAAGCCCTCAACAGTGCGGAGCATAACCTAACTATGGGCGATGTGGTATAAAAAAAGTAGGGGAGGCCCGCTCTACTTGGCCAGGGTTATCTCCATGCTTGAGACGTTGATGGTACTGCCATCCTCCCTGGTTATGGTCTCGGTACCTATTTCTATGTTCTTCACCTTGACCTCTGGCATGAAGCGATTTCTGACTATCTCTGCGGTATCCACCGCTCTGGAGATTGCCTGGCCCCTCGCCTTTATTGTTACCTCATTGGCTGTATTCAGCTGGGTTGTAACGGCCAGGACGTAGTTCATCACGGGCTTGTTACCGATATAAACGACGTTGTCCTCGCTCATGCTATCTACCTCCTCCTTACACATAGGAGCGGGATATTTAAATAGATTTCGACTAACTCTTCCCCTTCTCGTAGCTTTCCAGTGCACCCCTTGCGTACTGCAGGAAAACCTCCTTCGGGACGTACCCCATTATCCTCTCTATAACCTGGCCATTCTCGTCGGTGAATATAATGGCCGGCGGATACTGCACCCCATA
>WANX01000017.1 GCA_015521565.1 Candidatus Hydrothermarchaeota archaeon | reverse complement strand
GTGATGAACGCGGCTGTGCGTGGAATTGAGCTCGCAAAGGTGGAGGTGGAGGTTGAGGGAGACATAGACCTTCCCGGCTTCCTGGCCCTGGAGCCTCCTGAAAAAGTGTGGCCCGGCTTTACAAACGTCCGCGCCAGGGTATTTCTGAAGCCAGCGCAGCCGGTGAGCAGGGAGGAGCTGGAGAAGCTTCACGAAGACGTGGTAAAAACCTCACCTGTGGGCAGCACACTGCGCAACCCTGTCAATGTGGAGGTGACACTGGAGGCAAGGCGCACAGTGTAAACCCCTTTTTTATTTTTTGCGGGTGGTTTTTATGGCCGAGCGGCTGGTTTTTGTTCTTACCACAGGGCTTAATTCCCCTGGCGTAACCCGCGCCACACTCATGTTCTCTGCAATAAGCGCAGCGATGGACATTGAAACCACACTCTTCTGCGTTCAGGATGGAGCCGAGATAATGGTCAGGGGCACTCTTGATAATGAGGAATCTCCTCCCGGGACGCCGACGATAAAGCAGCGCCTGGAGGAAGCAATAGAGGCGGGTGTGGAGATCCTGGTGTGCGAGCAGACAATGCGCGTGAAGGGAATAAGCGAGGATGAGTTAATCGAGGAAGCGAAGGTCTCGGGAGCGGCGACGCTTATAGACCTCGCCCTCGAGGCCAGGAATGTGCTGTGCCTGGGGTGATTTTATGGCAGAGGTGAAGGCGGATGTGGTGCTTGACGTTAGCGGTGATGTGTGCCCAAGGCCGGTGCTCAGAGCGAGGGCTATGCTGAAGAAGATGCGCCCCGGAGAGGTGCTAATGGTCATTGCCACAGACAGAGCCTCAAGGACTGACATCCCCGCGTGCGTGAAGAGAACCGGAAATGAGCTGCTGGAGGTGATAGACGAGGGAGAGAGGATCATCTACCTGATTAAAAAGCTAAATTAAAGCTTTTAATCTCCAGGGAAGCATTTTTCACATTCCCAGTATTCCACCTTCTCTGTTTCTGAAAATTCCACAACTTCGATTTCCAGGGAGCCTATTTTACTTTTCTCTTTCTTTATAATCTCTGCTCCCTCAACTGGCAGTTCAATCCCCCCAAATTAGTAACCACCTTTGAGAATTTTCCCTTCATCGTCTAATTCTACTAAAATGCCTGTCGTTTGTCCATAGTGGAACGTTGAGTTTCAGCGCGAGTGCACGTGTGTCAACATCCTTCTCATCTATATGTCTGATGAGTCCTTCAGCTTCTTTTATTTTTTATCTTCATTGTACTCAGATGTGACGAACTTAAAAGTCCTCCTGAAAATACCTCGCGTGATGCTCCTCCTATAAGAGCTGAGATAATGGGATTGGCATCTACAAGAATATGCAGTTTCATCTAATCCCCGATGGCTTCCAGAATTTCGCTCTCAGAAATTCCTTTCTTAATTAGAGCATCCTTTACCTTGTCGGAAATTTCAAAAAATGATTTCTTTTTCAACTCAAGGATCTCCTCACTTTAATAACCAAAGGATTCTATTAGTTCTTTCAGAGTTTTTCTGCTCTCAACCCCAACTGTCACTTTTAACATCCTGATATTTACGTACACTTAACATAAAAATAAATTTTCAATCCATAATACCACGGTTTATCTTTTTATATCACAACCGTATAAATTATACCATGCCGGAGAAGGCACGGGCTTTGGCCAAGAAAGATTTTCTCGCCCATCTCACAAGAAAGCAGCTTCTCGAGCTTGAAGCCTGCGTTCGCTGCGGCGCCTGCTTCGACGCCTGCGTGGTGCAGGAGGCCACGGGAGACAGAAACATATCCCCACCTGCCAAGATTGCATCTTACAGACGTTTCGTCGACACGGTGCACGGCCTCAGAGCAAAGCTTCTCGGAAGAAGAAAGCCAGCCGAGGAGGATGTGGCCCACTTCCTCGGCGCACTCTACGCGTGCACTACCTGCGGCGCCTGTGGCGAGGTGTGCGAAGTCGGAATAGACACCCAGAGGCTGTGGTGGGCTATGCGAAGAGAGCTTGTGGGCATGGGCTACCCCGCGCCAGGCACACTGCCAAAGCTGCTTGAAAATGCAAGGCGCCACCACAGCATCTTCGCCTCACCTCTCGAGCTGCGCTACAGAATCTGGCTTCCGCCGGAGGTTAGGCCCGCAGCGCGGGCAGAGCTGTGCTACTTCGAGGGCTGTGGCGTTGCCTGGGAGGCGCCCGCCATGGCAGAGGCTGCTGTGCGCCTGCTGAGCGCCGCTAAAATAGAGTTCACCCTCCTCGAGGCTTCGCGCGCATGGTGCTGCGGCTGGCCTCTCGCAGTCGCCGGGATGTGGGAGCTTCAGCAGGAGCTGGTGGAGAACAACATCTCTGCTCTCGAAGAGAAGGGCATCACAACGCTCGCGGTGAGCTGCCCCTGCTGCCTCCAGCAGATTCGCGAGGTGTGGCGCAGCTATGGAAAGCTGCCCTTCGAGGTGCTCCACATTACCCAGATAATTGCCGAGGCTGTGGAGGATGGCAGGCTCAGGTTCACAAAGGCGAGAAAGGAGAGGGTCACCTACCACGACCCCTGCCAGCTCACGCGGGGGTTTCGTGGTCCGCGTGTTTACGAGGAACCACGCACAGTGATACAGCACCTGCCGGGGGTGGAGCTGCTTGAGCTTGAGCGCCAGGGCAGGCTTACAAAGTGCTGCGGCGCTGGCGGTGGCATAAGGGGTGCACGCCCGGAGGTTGCGCTGGAGATAGGAAAGCTCTTCCTGCGCGATGCCGCTCGCACCGGCGCTGAGACTCTGCTCATGAACTGCCCTGCATGCTATGCGATGTACGTGGCGAGGCGGCTGCCGGAGCCCTGGGGCAGAGAATGGCGCGCCTTTGAGAGCCCGGTAAAGTGCAACGATGTGCTGCAGTATGCGGCTGGCTTCCTGTAGGTGGTGCCATGCTGTGCAGAGTTAAGCTGCTGGAAGTGAGCAAAGAGGACCTTGAAGTAATCAAATCCTTCTTCTTCGACCCCCTGGAAGAGGTTGAAACCGGCGAAGGCTGGGTGAGGCTTAGATACATGGGGGGCGAGCAATGCGGGGGGAGAAATGACTTCGGCGAGGGCTGCGGAGAGTGCAGATACATGCCCTGGGTGGTGAGGAAATATCTCAGGGAGGGCAAGTATTCGCTGAAATAAAAGAAAGAGCAGGGGACTCAGCCCCTGAACTCCGGAGGCTTGAGGTACTCCCAGTCTTCCCCCTTCCTGTACTTCTCTGCTATTTCCAGGGTCTTGGCGGCATACTCGAAGCAGTAGGGTATGCCGGGGTTGTTCGGATAGAAGCCTGCACTTATGAAGCCCACAGCCACCGCCTCAAGAATCTCCTCATCGGTGGCACCCGCCTCTATGGCAGGTATAACGTGCACTATGCAGCGCGGCGAGGCTGTGGCCACGCCTATGGCGGTGAATATCAGCTCCTTGGTTTTTCTGTCCAGCGCTCCATCTCCAAAAATTGTCTCATAGAAGTCTGCAAATCGCTTCGCTGCCTCGGGGTGCACCTGGCAGATGGGCTTCAGAAACCGGGGCAGTATTTTCATCTTCTCCTTTACATACTCCTCACATTCGTTTGCCATAGGGCTACCTCCTGGAGTTTCCTCCGGGTAGATATTTGATTGTCAATATATTTAAATTTTACTAATTAATCTAAAAACATTCCATATTTACAATCATTGTTTTGAACAAAATCCGAAGAGCAGGATAGATTTATATACGTCCAGTGCAAAAATTATATCCAGGTGACGAGCATGAGGCCCAGGGACGTAATTCTTGAAGCCTTCGAGCTGGGCACCCCCGAGCGTGTGCCCGTGGTAATCTATGGAGGTGGGATGTGGACAATAAAAAACGCAGGCAGGACTTTCCAGGATTTTGTGGGCAGACCTGAGGAGTATGCAGAGACCATAATAAAGACCGCCCGGCTGGTCCGGTCTGACATGGTGTACCCGGGCTCTGGCTACAACAACTTTCTGGCGGCGGCCATAGGAGGCAGGATAAAGGTGCGCCGCGTGGGGGCACCTGACCTGGAGGCTCCAATTATAAACACTCCGGAGGATGTTGAGGCGCTGGAAATCGAGAGGATATATGAGGATAAGGTAATCCGCACCATATGGCGCGCCTCTGAGATGGTGCACGAGCGCATAGGCGACAGGTACCTGGTGGGCACCACCGCATGGGGGCCCTTCACCAAGGCCGCAAATCTGCGGGGCGTTGAGCAGCTGATGCGGGACACCTATAAAAACAAAGAGTTTGTTAAGCGGGTGGTGGACTTTGCCGGGGAGCTGATTCTGGCCTTCTACGAACCCCTGATAAAGGACGCCGGCATGGAAGCAGTGAGCATCGCCGACCCCACGGCGAGCGGTGATTTGATTTCAAAGAGGCAGTTCACAGAGTTTGCGCTTCCTGCACTTAAGGAGCTGGTAAAGGAGCTGGAGAAAATGGGGGCACGCACCTTCCTGCACATCTGTGGGAACACCAGCGACAAGCTTCATGAGATCGCCGAAAGCGGGGCGAGCTGCTTCAGTCTGGACCACAAGGTGGACCTGGCGATGGCAAAAAGAGAGCTTTCCGGCAGGATATGCATCGCCGGAAACGTGAACCCCGTGGCGGTGCTCGCAGAGGGCACACCTGAGGAGGTTGTGAGTGCTGCGAGGGAGTGTATCTCCAGTGCAGCGGAGGGCGGCGGGTATGTGCTCTGTCCGGGATGCGATATACCTCCGACGGTGCCGCTGAAGAACATCCGTGCCTTTGTGGGCACGGTAAAGGAGGTGGAATAATGTCGATGCTGGAAAAGTACAGGGTAAGGGAGGTAATGACCAGGGGTGTGGTTACAGTGAACTTCACATCCAGCATAGGGGAGGCCATCTCCGCCATGGTGGAGAATGATGTGACGGCAGTTGTGGTGGTGAACAGCGATGGTGAGACCATGGGTGTAATATCCAGTGTGGATATTATGCGTAATCTGGCAGGGAAGAGTGTTGAAGAGGCGGCGGGGATGACAGCCGAGGACGTTATGACACCCCACACCATATCGATTTCTCCGGAGTCAGGTCTGGAAGAGGCGGCACGGGTTATGCTGGAGAAAAATATCCACCGTCTGGTTATTACTCAGGAGAAGCCCTTCGGAAGCCTCCCTGTGCCAGTGGGCATACTTTCAGCAACAGACCTGGTGAAGCTATACGACCTGGAGCTAAGTCGCCATGAGCGGCACCAAGCCCCGGAATAAGATTTCGGACAATGCATCCATGGAGGAGCTGCTGAGAGCAGTGCAGGAGAGGTACGGTGAGGTGCCTCTTATAGCGAGGGTGCTGGGCGAACATCGTCCAGAAATTCTGGCCTCGGGCATGGAAAAGAGCTTCAGGCTGATGAGGGAGGGCGCCCTGGAGCCCAGAGTGGCAGAGCTCGTTGCGCTTGCTGCCGCGGTGGCACTGAGGTGCCCGCCCTGCGCCCTGAGCCATATGAGGCGTGCCCTTGCGAGCGGTGCAAACAGGCAGGAGGTGCTGGATGCAGTGCTTATTGCGAGCCATGTGGCGGAGACCTCATCGCTTGCGGTGGGACTCAGGAAGTTCCTCGAGGCGTCTGCGGCGGAGGAGGAATGTGCCCTGGGATGTGGAGTTGAGAGGAGGGACGAGTAGCTGGCAGCGGGGACAGAGGCGTTTATCCGGTGCTCCTCCCTCAGGGAGAGGGTGGAGAGGCTCCTTGTTGAGGAGGACATGGACCTCATAGGTTTCTATTCGGGTGGATATGCTGCACCACTCACGGGCTTTGAGTGGGCGAAGAGCGTGGTGGTCTTTGGCCTGGGGGTGGAGGAGGAAGAGCTGCTTGTGGGGGTAAGGCAGAAGGGCTGGAGCAGGGCAAGACAGTTTGTGGATCAGATTCTGGACCTTGCAGCCTGCAGGGTTGCAAATCTTCTGCTTAGAAATGGGTACTTGAGCGAGGTTGTAAGCTCGTCCTGTGGAAGGGCAGACCTCAGGGCTCTTGCGCTGCTCTGCGGTCTGGGAAGCCCCGGCAAAAACGGGCTGGTGATAACTCCAGCTCACGGACCTCGCGTGAGATTTGCCGCAGTGGCCACAGATGCGGTGCTGCCTGGATACGGCGGGAACAGCACTGAGCTGTGCTCCGGGTGCGATGCATGCATCAGGGCGTGCCCCGCAGGGGCGATAGGTGAGAGCTTCGACGCACAGAGGTGCCTGGAGTACAGCCTCCGCTCAGAGCGCAGGGGTAAGAGGTGCACCCTGTGCACAGACGTGTGTCCAGCGGGTGTTGGAGAGCCATGAGCACACTGCAGCAGGGTGTTACCTCAATATCCATATAAGTTTTTTACCGGCATGGTAGAT
>WANX01000016.1 GCA_015521565.1 Candidatus Hydrothermarchaeota archaeon | reverse complement strand
GAGCTCGCCTCCGCGGTAATTGTGGAGCCAACAGCGACGACCACATCCCTGTCGTGGAATATCCCCTTCTCCACGCCACGCACAATCGCATCTTCCACCATCTCCCAGGGCGAGTTCCTTCTGCTCAGCAGCTTGAGCACCTGCACATTCGTCAGCCTGCTTTTAACCTCCCTGTCCACAAACTCCACCTCGATTGTGCTCTCAGTCGCCTCCTTCAGCATGCTCTGAAACAGCTCCTCAGAGGCTGTGGCCAGGACCACCGGCAGGGAAATCTTTATCCTCTTAAGCTCTTCAAAGCACTCTCCTGTCTCCGTTACAACCAGAAGAGCAGAAGCCTCGAGCTTTCTGGCTATCTCGACGGCGCTTTTGATAATTACCCTGACGTGCCTCATTAAATTAGAGTTCCCGACCACACAATATAAAGCTTAGCTAAGCAATTCTGCAAGCTGCTCCGCGAACTCCACCACCTGCTCCCGGGTGATGCTGAGCACATCAAGCTTCTTGAGTTCCACGCAGAAGCCGTGCTTCAGGAAGCGGTCTCTGTTCGGGCACAGGGTAAGCAGACTCCTGCCCAGATCTGTTCTCAGTCCGCGCTGCTTTGCAAGAAGAGCCACCTTTCCCGGCTCAGGATGCAGCACGCCCACACATACGCCGCGCCTCTTGCGGTGCACCACGTCCGGAAGCCTGGCCTTAACCAGGGAGGCGAAGCGGAGCAGGCGCTCCACCACTTCCGGAGCAAGCGTGAGTTCTTCCACCATGGCAGCTGCAACCACACCACTCAGGCGGCACGCCCTCAGCACCGGCGTGGCGCGCTCAAAAAATTCGGTGTCGCTCGTCGCCAGAAAACCACCGGAGGAAAGGTTAACCACCTTCGGGTCGCCGGTGGAGCATATAACCACGTCAGCGTTCTCCGCCTTACCCAGTCTCCTGTCTCCCAACGCTGATGAGGCATCCTCTATGAGGAGCACCCCGTGCCCTCTGCAAAGCTCATGCATCTCGCGCAGTTGCTGCTCTGCGATGTAGCCGGCGAAGGAGGTCACAATCAGCGCGGCAGGCTCCTCCTTCTCCAGCGCGCACTCAAGCGCCTCAGGCTGAATCACACCCAGGTCGGTTTCAACACTGCACACCTCCCTGCCGAGCAGGCGAGCATATCTCTCAAAGCCCCTCCAGCCCCCCTGGTCCGGTAACATCACCTTACCTTCAACGGCACTCAGCGCCGCTAAGGTGGCGCTGCTTCCTGTAGCAACAACTCCTGCATACCTGTGTCCCGTTAACCTGCACACCGCCTCCTCTGCGCGCTCAACCAGCCCGGAATTTGAGCGGACATCTATTCTAAGAGCCGCTCTGCTCATCGCCCTCTTCGCTCTGCCGCTGGGCCTCCTGTGGGGGAGCATGCGTAAGCCTCTGCAGAAAAATATTAAAAACTTGCCTTCTGAAGTTGGGGCATGGCTGGAAAGCTCTACCTCGTGGGAATAGGCCCCGGCAGCAGGGAGCACATCACCCCCCGCGCGGTTGAGGCGATTGAGCGGAGCGACTTCATCGTTGGCTACAGAAGCTACCTGAGGCAGGTGGAGGACCTGCTCTCCGGCAAGCAGGTGCTCGCCTCCGGGATGCGCCGCGAGGTGGAGCGCGCAAGGCGGGCGGTTGCACTTGCGCTCCAGGGCAGGAGAGTGGCGCTGGTGAGCAGCGGCGACCCGGGTGTCTATGCTATGGCAAGTGTCGTCTTTGAGTATCTCGCAGAGAACAGAATTGAGCTTGAGGTCGAGGTTATCCCCGGCATAACCTCCGCCCTCGCCGCGGCGGCGCTTCTGGGCTCCCCCCTGGGCAACGACTTCGCGGTGATAAGCCTGAGCGACCTCCTCGTGCCCTGGAGCGAGATAGAGCGCCGCCTGGAGCACGCTGCCAGCGCAGACTTCGTGATTGTGCTCTACAACCCGAGAAGCTCAAAGCGGAGCTGGCAGCTTGACAGGGCCAGGGAGGTGGTGCTGAGGCACCGCTCGCGAGCCACGCCCGTAGGCCTGGTGAGAAATGCGTACCGCGAGGGCTGCGAGGTGGAGGTTACCACCCTCGGAGAGATGGACACCTCGCGTGCTGACATGCTCACCACAGTGATAGTGGGCTGCTCCCGCAGCTTTATCTATGCGGGCAGAATCATCACCCCCCGCGGGTATAAAAACAGGTACTCCCTGAGGGATTAGCATGCTCTGGGTGCTCGCTGGAACAGGCGACGCCTGCGAGATAATCTCGAGGCTGGTGCAGGAGGGCTTCACCGTGGTTGCCAGCGCCACAACGCGGCACGGAGCGGAGCTCGCAAAGCGTGCCGGCGCGTGCGAGGTTGTGGTGGGACAGCTCGGCTATGAGGAGATGCTCCGCCTGATTGGGGAGAGGGGGATAGACGCTGTTATAGATGCCACCCACCCCTTCGCTGCCGAGGCGAGTGAGAATGCGATGCGGGCAGCAGAGCAGGCTGGGGTGGGGTATATAAGATATGAGAGGGAGGGGCTCAGTCTGGCGGGCGATGGGGTGCACCCCGTTGGTAGCTTCGAGGAGGCGGCAAGGCTGGCTTCGAAGCTGGGCAGGGTGGTCTTCTACACCGCTGGCATAAAAAACCTCCCAGTCTTTCTGAGGCACTGCACCTCTCGCGTAGTGGTCAGGGTGCTGCCAACCCGCGATGCGATTGCGCGGGTTGAGGAGCTTGGCGTAGCCCCCGAGAACATAATAGCAATGTACCCCCGCTTCAATTCTGAGCTGGAAGCTGCGCTGCTGCGCGCATACAGAGCGGAGGTGCTGGTGGCGAAGGAGAGCGGCAGGGAGGGCGGAACCGCTGAGAAGGTAAAGGCTGCGATGGAGCTCGGCATACCCGTTGTGATGCTGCGCCGCCCAGAGCTGAGCTATCCCAGGGTCTGCCGCAGCACTGAGGCGGTTGTGCAGGAGGTTAAGAAACTATCTTTACCGTAGTTACCCTTCCCCGTGAGAACATGCGCCTTCTGCTGATTCTGCTTCTCGTGCTCAGCTCAGCGAGCGCACAGAGCGGCGTAACCTTTGAGAAGGCACTGAGCAGGAGCGTGGCCTCGCCGGGGGAGCCGGTAAAGGTGGTGCTCACAGTAACCAACAATGGCAGCGAGGCCATAACCGACCTCACCGTCAGGGACAGCGTTTCTCTTCCCGGCTTCAGCTACAAATATGTGGAGTACCTGAGCTACCTCGCCCCCGGAGAGAGCCGCAGCTTCTCCTACACCATACCCGCCCCTGAGGAGGGGAACTACACCCTGCCGAGCGCCGAGCTGGAGTTCACCTCCGGGGGGAGGAGGATTACCCTGCGCTCCGGCGAGGTGGTGCTACGGGTTACCTCAGCTCCTCCCGCAACGTCGGGGCAGAACTTCACCGGAGATGTGGCAAACAAAAGCGCAGAGACCAGGCTTTACCCTGAGCCAAAGAAGGGCCTGACTGTGAAGCAGGCGCTCAAGTTCTCCCTGCTTGGAATCATAGGCATCCTGCCCATCGCCTACCTGGTGGTGAGGCACTTCAGAAAACGCGGGAAGGAGATTGCAAAGCTCTACCAGGAGAAGAGGATAGAGCCTCCGGAGAGGGACGTCGTAAAGGAGGCGAAGCAGACCTTCTACGCAGGCAGAAAGAGGGAGGCCTTTGCGCTGGTCTCCGCGGAGCTGAGACAGCTCCTGAGGCGCAGGTACGGCCGGGGGAGGAGCATGACTCTGCGGGAGGGCATGACACTGCTCTCGGGCGACGAGAGGCTTCCTGAGGAGGTGCGCTCCCTCGCCAGGGAGTCGGCTGAGCTCTGCGAGCTCGTGGAGTATGCGCGCCATGAGCCGTCGCCCGAGGAGCTCCACCTGGCGCTGAAGGGGCTGAGCAAGCTCAAAACCGCGCTGGAGAAGGAGACATGAAGGCACCCTATCTCGGCAGGCTTCGGCTGCGCTGGTGCAGGCGCTGCAATCTTCCCCTTCTCACAAGGAGGTGTGCCATCTGCAGCAGCTCGGGGGAGAGCGTACCAATTACCCCGCCGGGGGATGTGAGGCCTGCCTTCCCGAGGGATGTGGAGGTAATCAACCGTACCGCTGAAAAACAGTTCGGCACCCCCCTGCTCTATGAAGACCGCGTGGCGGTGCTCAACCGCGCCCCCGGCGAGGATGTGCTGGATGAGATAGTCGCCGACGGTGCGGTGCTGGGAGCGCTGCGCTACGATTTTGAGCGCGGATATGTGCTGCTTCCTTCTCTTGAGGGGGCGCAGAGGCTTGTCAGGGGCGGGAAGCGCTTTGTTGAGGTCTACCCTGAGGTGGAGGATTACCTCGCGAGAGGTGCGAGTGTGCTCCTGCCAGGGGTGAGGCGCTTCGACAGGGGCATAGAGCGGGGGGACGAGGTGATTGTGACCTGCGGGGGAAGAGCCATAGCCGTGGGCAGGGCCAGGCTAAGTGCGGAAGAGGCGGCTTCGCGGGAGAAGGGGATGTTCGTCAAGCTTCGCAGACGTGGCACGCCGCGGGAGGTGGCAGAGGGCAGCGCCAGCTGGGAGGAGGCGGTCAGCGCCAACGAGCGGGTCATCGACAGCTACGAGAGGGAGGCGGTAAGGTTCATAAGGGAGCTCTCCGCAAGGGTGCAGAAGCCAGTGGTGGTGGCCTTCAGCGGCGGCAAGGACAGCCTGGCGACGCTTCTGCTTGTGAAGAAGGCGCTGGGCGAGGCCACCGCTTTAGTTGTGGACACGGGCGTGGAGTTTCCGGAGACCATGAGGTTTGCCGAGGAGGCCACGAGAGCGGTTGGTGCGGAGCTCCTCGTGGCGAGGGCCGGCGAGAGGTTCTGGCGGGGAGTGGAGTACTTCGGCTTCCCGGGCAGGGACTACAGGTGGTGCTGCAAGGTGGTGAAGCTTGGTCCAACGGCGAAGGTCATAAAGGAGCACTTTCCGGAGGGATGCCTCACCTTCATAGGGCAGCGCCGCTATGAGAGCTCTGCAAGAGCAGCCTCGCGCAGGGTGTGGCGCAACCCCTGGCTGAGAAGCCAGCTGGCAGCCTCGCCGATACAGCACTGGACGGCGCTGCATGTGTGGCTCTACCTGCTGCGCGAGGGGGTGGAGGTGAACCCCCTCTACCTCTCGGGCAGCTACCGCCTGGGGTGCTGGCTGTGCCCCGGCGCCGAGATGGCGGAGATAGCCATGCTCAGGCAGAGCCACCCCGGGCTCTGGAAGAGGCTGCGCGATGTTCTTGCAGGGCAGGGCTTCGGCGAGGCGGAGCTGGTGCACGGGCTTTGGCGATGGAGGCGCCTGCCAAAGGCTCAGAGGCAGGTGGCAGGAAAGCTCGAGATTGAGGCGAAGGAGAGGAGGAAGAGGTTCAGGTATGCGGTGGAGCGCAGTGGCGGGCGGCTTGTCGCAAAGACGCGCTTCAGCGCCGATTTTGAAAGAGTGGAAGGCTTTGCAAGGGCGATAGGCATTAATAATCGGGGAAACGGATTTGTAGAGGGGGAGGGGATAAGGTTCTACCGCAGCGGCGTGGCCGAGGCAGAGGCGGAGAGCGAGAGGGAGCTCGTCGCAAGGGTGCGCAGGATGCAGGGCGTCATAGAGCGCGCGGAGCACTGCCTCGCGTGCGGCGTCTGCATAGCCCAGTGCCGCAGTGATGCGGTTGTGGTGGAGGAGAAGGCGAGGATTACAGAGCGCTGCACCTCCTGCGGAGCCTGCCACAGGAGGTGCCCTCTTGTCAGGTACCTCGTAGCTAAGGCAGAGGTTGTGCTTGATGCGCAGGCTTGAGGTTTTTCCAGGCGAGGGGAGCAACTCCCTGGAGAAGTGGTACAGGATAAAGAATCCCCTGCGGGTGGTCTTCAACTTTATAATTATTTACACCTGCCGCTTTTTGCCTTCTCTCGCTCTGAAGCGCGCGCTTCTAAGGTTAACGGGGATGAAGGTGGGGAGGAAGGTCTCCATCGGTCTGGGGGCGACCTTCGACATCTTTTTTCCGGAGCTGATTGAGATAGGGGACAACTCTGTGGTGGGCTACAACGCCGCCATACTTGCGCACGAGTTTCTGGTGAAGGAGTGGCGCAGGGGCAGGGTTAAGGTTGGAAAGAATGTAATGATAGGGGCGAGAAGCCTGATTTTGCCCGGCGTTGAGATAGGCGACAACGCCACGGTGGCGGCCTACTCCCTGGTGAACAGGGACATACCCCCCGGAGCCTTCGCCGCAGGCGTGCCCGCCCGTATCAGGAGGCAGGGCGATGAGGCGCTATGATGCGCTTTTGCTTGGAGTTGCGCTTGTGAACCTCGCGGGCACCGCCTTTGGCTTCTACTACTACCGCGGGATGTTTGAGCTGTTTCCCGCTAAGCTCTGGATTTTTATCCCGGACTCGCCTCTCGCCACGCTCTTCTTCGCCCTCTCGCTTTTGCTGATTTACCTTAAAAAGCGTGCCGACGCCTTCTACCTCATCGCCATGGCGCAGAGCATCAAGTACGGCTTCTGGACCATGTTTGTGATTCTGTACTTCAGCGACCACTTCCTCGCGCCCCACCACCGCGACTACTACTACCTCATGTTTGCGCTGCACTTCGGCATGGTGATTCAGCCGGCGCTTATACTGCATAAGGTGAGGATTACAAAGAAAGAGCTCTCTATAGCCGCTGCGTGGCTCGCTTTAAACGACTATTTCGACTACCTGCGGGGAACGAACCCGCTGGTAATATACGACTTTTCGCCAGAAAAGGTAATGCTCACGGGCGTGGTTACCTTCCTCGCCGGGATGCTCATCCTCGCGCTGCTCTACATATTATCAAAGCACGGCGAGGTTTTCGCACGCCTCTGGGGAAGGGTGCTTGGAGGGAGGACGTGAATGTATTAAATTCATCGAGGTGCTTGACGTGAGGCTCTGAGCTCCACAAGCGTCTTATACGCTCTGGCGAATTCATACGCCTCCTTATCATTCCATATGGAGATGACAGCCTGACTTTCTGTGCCTGTATTATCTATGAAATATCCCGTAAAATGATCATCGTTTAGCCATTTAAATTTAAAATCAAGGGATCTCTCTGTTCTACATTCTATATAAACTGTCTTTTCTGTATCGCTTACATACACATCTACTCTATCTCCTGCCAATGTGCTCAACACATCCACAATTTTTGACCTCATGTACTCGCTCATTTTTTCACCCCGGGCATCTATCATAATTTAACAACTTAAAGTTTTTATCGGTATTGCCGGAGCAGCAATCATCTATGCCAGTTTCCCATGACCTTTTGCACAATTCGGGATTTTTGAACGCCTATTGGAGAAGGTCTTGAGGAGGGAAAAGTATAATTTTATGTGAGATATAGATTAGCGTTATGAAACATAGTAAAAAAATTAACTGGCTTAAATTGTCAATAATCATAGTTCCTGTCATTTTTAGCTGGATTTTCTTATTCAACCCGTATGAAAAGTACAATCTTACAAGAGAGAATACACCAGTGGGTAAAATAGTAAAAGTATCCCCCGATGAAGTTTTCAAGCCAGGTATAAAAACATCCTTAAGAAACATTCTTGATGTACCATTTAATTTACAATATTATGATGTTTGTTTTGAAAATAATGTTGATGAGGATAATATTAGCATATTTGTTGAATTTAATAACTTAGAAGAAATGTATGTACCAAATGGTGGGACTGTTTGTGTACCTGTTCTTTTAAATAAGCCGTTTTCGTATAGATGGATAATTAAATCGAATTTTCAGGTAAATTTAAGTGAATTATACAAACGAGGTGTTATTACAAAAACAATCCCGGTTGGTGGTAAACTCACCACATATGCTAAACCTGAAATCTGGAGTACTCTTGCAAAATGGATATTGGTATTTTTCGCATGGAGTGGATTAGTCTTACTTTCTGATAAAATATTAAAATTTATAGAGAAATAAGATAAATATTGGCTTTATACCATCTTTACATCCCCTGCTGAGCCTCCTCAAGCCTTCCGTGGTGGATGCGCACTGTTCTGTCCCCCGCATCAGCCACCTCGCTGTTGTGGGTCACCACCAGCAGGGTTCTCCCCTCCTCGGCCAGCTCCCTGAAGATGCGCAGCACCTCCCGCTCGTTCTCCGCGTCCAAGCTGCCCGTGGGCTCATCAGCCAGAATCACCTTCGGGTCGTTCACTAAGGCTCTCGCTATCGCCACGCGCTGCTGCTCGCCCCCGCTCAGCCGGCTTGACAGATGCTCAGCCCTGTGCCTCATGCCCACCCGCTCAAGCGCGAGAAGCG
>WANX01000015.1 GCA_015521565.1 Candidatus Hydrothermarchaeota archaeon | reverse complement strand
GCTTCAGAAATACCCTGGCGCGGACGTTTGTAAAGCCGGGCCACACTTTTTCAGGAGGCTCCAGGGCCAGGAAGCCGGGAAGGTCTATGTCTCCCTCAACCTCCACCTCCACCTTTGCGAGCTCAATTCCACGCACAGCCGCGTTCATCACGTAGCCCACAATCAGGCACGCTCCAAAGGCACCGAGCACAAACTCCACCATGTTTGGTGCAGTGTTGCTACCGCCCAGATCCTGAGGTTCGTCCATCCTCACTGTAAAGTCCCTTATCTTCACCTCCTCCTTGAAGCCTCCCTTCCACTTTGCGCTGGCGCGCCACAGCGTCTTTCCAAGCTCAGGGTTCGCCTTTACCGCCTCCACCACCTTCTGCAGATGTTCAACCTCCACTCCATTAACCACTGTCATTCCTCACACCTCACCGGAACTCTGGCTGGCCAGGTATGATAAAAAAAGTGTCAGAAAACCGGTTAAAATAGTGTTAAGACACCAGTCTTCTACCCCTCTCGCTCAGCCTCAGTAGCTTGCTTCTGCCAGCCTTTTCCTCCAGCAGCAGCCCGCGTGCAAGCAGCTGCCTTATACGTCTCCTCGCGGTTGTGCGGGTAACCCCCAGTCTTCTTGTGACCTCCCTGTAGCTCGGCCTCACACCGCGCTGATTTTGCCTGTGCACAAAGCTGAGAATCTCATACAGCTGCTCAGTCAGCTCCGCCTCACCCTTTACCCTGACGCTGCAGGTCTCCTTCTCCAGCAGCCTCACCTCGCGCTGCTCCAGCGTTGCCGGGTCCAGTGAGATAAGCACCAGCGCCCTGCTCAGGTATGCGAGGTCACGCAGCCTCTGCAGCACAGCCAGCGCCCTGCGAAAGCCCCAAAGGTTGATAAGGTAGTCGAATCTGTCTATAAGCACTGCGCCGGTTCTGGTCACAAACTCCCTCACCCTCGCCTCAACCACATCCGGCTCCGGCCTTATAGCGCCTTCGCCCACTCCATACTCGCTCAGCCAGAAGCACACCGCACCATCGCCGAAGATTCGTCTCGCCTCCTCCGGAGGCAGCCTTGAGAGCACCAGCGCGGAGAATCCGCAGTTAACCAGGTCCCTCAGGATGCTCCGGCTCCTCTCGTTGCCCCTTTCCTTCACCAGATACAGGTTACCCCTCCTGAGGTCGTACGCGAGCATTCTCTCCATAAGCCGCTCCTGCTCCTCCCTCATGGAGGTCACGTCCACCAGCACAAAGAGGTTGCTGCCGTCTCTGAGTCTGGAGGCACTCACCAGCAGGTGCACCTCCTCCCCGGACTTCTTTCTGAGGCTCACCTCATACCTCTCTCCTGCCCATCTGAGCTCCGGCAGCACAAGCACGGCACGCCTTCCAAGCACCTCATCCTTCTCATAACCGGTTAACCTCTCAAACACCGGATTTACAAAGGTGATAAATCCCTCCGCATCCACTATAACCACACCCTCCTCCATCGATGCCACTATATCCTCGTTGAATCTCCTGAGCTCCTCCAGCTTCTGAAACAGTCTGGAATTTCTGATTGCAATCGCCGCATGACTTGCAAAAATGCTCAGCAACCTGAGGTCCTTCTCAGTAAATCCTCCGCCGCCCTCCTTTCCAAAGGCTGCAAGTCCGCCTATAATCTCTCCCCTGAACATCAGAGGTACAACTATGGCCTCATTGACTCTCAGTTTCTTAACCACATCCCTGTTTGCTCTCGGATCGCTCCACAGAGAGTTGGTGAGTATAGCCCTGCGATTCTCAACCACCCAGGCACAGAGTCCCCCTCACTCATGGGCAGGCTCATGCCTCTGAGCAGCTCCTTCTTCTTCCCGGAGGCTTCTCTGTATGTTATTGTGCTGCGGTCCTTACTTATAACAGGTATGGCCACAGTCTCAGCGCTTATAAGCCTCCTTGCCTTCTCCGTAATCAGCCGGAAGACTTCACCCGTGTCGAGCTCACTTAGAATAGCCATGCAGACTTCCTGAAGCGCTTCAAGACTCGGGTCTCCAGGGGTTTCAGCCATCTGTTTCATGGCCCAGGCTCTTTACAGTTTCAACCATGGCGCGCAGGTTTCTGTTTGGCGTGAGCGGCGATATGGCGCATCCGGGTGCAATAATGTCAATTCCCGCTTCAATTGAACGCCTCGTTTCGGCGACCACTTCATCGGGCGTGCCGAAGGCGAGGGCATAGACGGTGTCGATGTTGCCCATTATTGCCGCTCTACCCCTGCTTGCACTAACTGCGCGCCTTGCATCTGTTTTTGAATCTATGCTGAGGCAGCTTGCGCCCGTGGCAAGCATCTCCTCTATAATCCTGGTACCATCTCCGCAGATGTGAAGTATTGTAGGCCCCCGGATATTCCTGACAAGCTCGCGGTCGAAGGGCTGGGCAAAGTTTACATAGCCCTTAACCCCCATTATGTCCACAGACGCAAACATATTCTCTATTACTATCGCATCTGCACCCCGCTCCAGCATGGCGTTGGCATATTCCGCTATCGCCTCCAGCCCCAGGTTTGTGAACTCCTTCACCAGGGTTGGGTTCTTTATGGATAGCCTGAGTATCTTCTCCATGTTTGCCAGGTGGGCTGCCAGGGAGAAGGGACCTATAACGTGCCCCATTATTGGCACCTCGTCCCCGTACCTCTCCTTAAGAATCTCTATAGCCTCGAGCACCACGGGTATTCTGCCTTGCTCCAGGAAGTTCTCGGGCACCTCCACACCGTCGGGCGTTGAGTAGCCCCTGAAGGGTGCCTCGGGTATGTCTGTTTTTCGCCTTCCCCACTTCACCTCAAGACCAAACACCTCGGCCTCCACGGTCTGGCAGAAGGGCAAGCTTATGCCTTCTAACCCGACCTGCTCCCAGGCGGCGCTCGCCAGCGCCGCCATCTTCTGTGCGTCGCTGTAGGCGTCTGGAAAGTAGATCCCAAGGCTGTCCATCTGTTCAACCGTAGCCGTCTGATTGGGCGAGAGCACCGGGGGACGGTCAACCTTCTTAAAGCGCATGGCTTTGATGAATCTCTCCTTTGGCGTCATAACCATGCCTCTACTCACAGAACAGCTTCTTGAGCACCTCGTCGTTATAATTTACAAGCAGCCTTTTTTCCTCTTTAATTGTGGAAGCCACAAAGTGGGTGCCTGTTTTGACCACACCGTCTATTGCGTGCATCTCGCGCAGAATCCTCTTGAGGTCCTCTCTATCCTTTGCCTTGGAGATGACTATGAAGTCGAAGTCGCCCAGAACATAGTAGACAGTAAAAACTCCAGAGATGGAAGCCAGCTTTTCCCCTATCTCCTCAGCCGTGGTATTCTCATAGCTCACATTTACAAAGGTTACGGCTGTCATGTCCAGACCCAGCACCTGGGGGTCCAGCTCCACAAACGTGCCCTTGAGGAGCCCCATCTTCTCAAACTTCTTGAGGCGGTAGTGCACTGTGGAGCGGCTTATTCCGGTGCGCCTGGATATCTCATCCAGATTGTAGCTTCCATCCTCGTCGATGCAGCGGAGTATCCTGATGTCCTTCTCCTCAAGCTTTATGGACATGCATGTAACTCTTTGTATAGGAATATATATAACTGTTCCGGAAGTTGGATATTTTCTAAATTCTTCCCGCCGCATGCTGCATGGGAGAACCCGTGTGTGGCGGCGGATGTTGTGTACAGCATACCATGCATGTGATAAATACATATATATTATCCAAATATTTGACAAAATATTTAAATATATTCCAACCATAAAGCTTAGTAGATGGAATCGCGTATGCTCGAGCTGATAGGCGGTATAGGAATAGACAACTCCGCCTGCAATGGATGTGGTAATTGCACTGTTGTGTGTCCGGGCAACTATGAGCTGCTCTGCCTCGGGATGGACGGTCCGGAGACACTGACGGTTAAGAGGGGTGTTGCTGTCTTTGTCTCCGCGGAACGATGCCGCAGGGATTTGCCCGGAAGCACCTGCAGGCTGTGCCATGATGCCTGTCCCGCGGGGGCGGTGTACTACCCCGGGAATGATGGATTTCTGCGCCTGGAAACCCGGGTCCTGGAGCGCGGACTGTGTACTGGCTGCGGTGCCTGCGCGGCGGTGTGTCCGGATAGAGCTGTGAAGGTTGAGGAGTACCCTGAGGTGGTGGGAGAGTGCACAAACTGCGGCCTGTGTGTTGTTCACTGTCCGCCGATGCACCCCCGGACTCCCTCCGAAGAGCCGCTGGGAAGGTGCCTCAAAGTGCTTGCGGCAAGAGCTACCCGCATGAGGAGGGCGGCCTCGGCTCAGGATGGAGGTGTCGTAAGCGCCATCCTCGGATATGCGCTCAGCCGCGGGATAATCGACGCCGCCGTGGTGGCCGGCAGTGGTGCAGAACCCTGGAAGCCATCACCCCGCGTGGCTGTGGATGCGGAGGGGGTGTTCGCCGCAGCGGGTACAAAGTATACCAGCTCTCCCACACTTACGGGGATAAGAGAGGCTGTGGAAATGGGTTTCCGCAGGCTTGGCGTGGTTGCTCTTCCATGCCAGTCCCTGGCCATGGAGAGGCTTGCTGAGAGTGAAAAGGGCAGGGAGCTCCGCTCGGCGGTGGTGCTGCACATCGCGCTCTTCTGCAAGGCAAATCTGCACTACGATGGCATCCTCAGGCTCTCGGCCAGGTATGGCTTTTCTCTCACAGATGTGCGCAGGTTTTCGATAAGGGGCAGAGAACTGCGGGTCGGCCTGCCCACGGGTGTGGTGAAGATTCCCCTTAAAGAGGTGCTGAAATTCGCAAGACCTGCATGCTCCCGGTGCACAGACTTTACCGGCCTGAGGGCAGACTTCTCAGTGGGTGCAGTCGGCTCACCGGAGGGCTACTCCACAGTAATTGTAAGGAGCCCCCGGGCTCTGGGGATGATTGCCGACATGCTCCGGGAGAAGTGGCTGGAGGCGAGGGCGCTGAGCAAGCACGGACTTGCACTTTTGCTCAGGCTTGCCAGAAGTAAGAGCAGAAACACGGATGCAAAGAGGACTGCACATGTACATGACGCCAGTTATTAGGAAAAAATCTAATTATTATGATGAACTATTGAAAATTGTATTGGAATTAGAAGAAAAATTTAAATATTGTATGAGGCATATGATAAGTGGGGTAGCGAAATGACGCCTAAGGAGAGAGTGATGAACACACTGGAGAAGGGGCGGGTTGACCGCGTGCCGGCGTTCAGCGGCATGGGAAACGTCACCGTGGCAGGCATGCGAAAGCACGGCATAGACTTCGCCTCCTCGCATACTGATGCCGAGCTCATGGCCAAGCTGGCGTGCTCAACCTATGAGCTCTTCGGCTTCGAATGTGCTGTCGTGCCCTTCGACCTGTGCGTTGAGGCAGAGGCTCTGGGGTGTGGGGTAAACTTCTACGCGGGCAAGAGCAGCATCCTGTATCCCACCATAAGGAGCAAGGTGCTCAGTGTTGGCGAGGAGCTGAGCATTCCCGAGGGCCTGCTGGAGAGGGGCAGGATTCCCCTGGTGCAGGAGGCGATATCGCGCTGCGGGGAGAGGCTCAACGGCGAGGTTGCAGTGGGCAGCTACGTGCTCGGTCCCTTCACCCTTGCGGGGCAGCTTATAGACCTGAACGACCTGCTGAAGAGTTCTTTCAAGAAGCCGGAGCAGGTTAAGGCGCTTCTGGAGCAGCTGGTGGAGCCCCTCGCCGAGATTGCCAGCGCCTACGCCGAGAGCGGCGCGGATTATATAACTGTGCGGGAGATGGGCGCCCCCAGCGACGTGATCTCGCCGCGAATGTTCAAAACACTGGTGCAGCCCTATCTGAAGGAGCTCATCTCCAGGATTAAGGCTCCCACCATACTGCACATGTGCGGCGACACCAACATGCTGGTGGAAATGCTCCACGAGTGCGGGGCAAGTGCGATAAGCGTTGAGCAGAAGAACGACGTGGCCGCGACCAGGCAGAAGCTGGGTGAGGAGGCTGTGATTCTTGGCAATCTGGACGCGTATGGTGTAATAGTGAAGGGCAGTCCTGCGGATGTGGAGCATTCGGTGAAGCAGGCGATAGACGCCGGCGTCGATGGGGTAATGCCCGGGTGCGACATCTGGCCCGAGGTGCCGGAGGAGAACATGCACGCGCTCATGCGTGCCGTCGCAAAGTACGGAGCGAGGTGAGCAGATGGAGGAGAAGGAGCAGCTTCTGGAGCAGATGAGAAAGGCGGTTATAGAGTTCGAGGAGGAGCGCGTGAAGGAGCTCGCAAATAAGTGGGTTGAGCTGGGCTACGATGCCAACGAGGCGATATTCGAGGGCTTAGCTGCAGGCATGGAGGTGGTGGGCGAACTGTTCGCAAAGAACGAGTACTTTGTGCCCGAGGTGCTGATGTGCGCCGACGCGCTCTATGCGGGTCTGGACATACTGCGCCCCCACATAAAGGCTGAGGACAAGACAGAGACCAAGGGTGTGGTGGTAATAGGCACCGTTGAGGGCGACGTCCACGACATAGGCAAGAATCTGGTGAAGCTGATGTTCGAGGTCGCCGGCTTTGAGGTTCACGATTTAGGCAAGGATGTGCCCCTTGAGAAGTTCGTGGAGGAGCAGCTGCGCACCGACGCTGACCTGGTGTGCCTGTCGGCGATGATGACCACCACCATGCCGGGGATGAAGAAGGTTATTGAGATGATAAGGGAGCGCAACCCCAACGTTAAGATAATGATAGGCGGAGCTCCGGTAAGCGAGAAGACGGTGGAGATGTACGGCGCAGATGCCACTGGTAAAGACGCCGCAAGCGCTCTTGAAGAGGCTATAAAGATGGTCTCCTCGCTGAGGGAGATGAAGAGGAAGAAGGAGATATAGCCATGAGGCACAGGGTGATCTTCCAGCCCTCGGGGCGCAGGGGAGAGATAGAAGAGGGCAAGACGCT
>WANX01000014.1 GCA_015521565.1 Candidatus Hydrothermarchaeota archaeon | reverse complement strand
CGCCGGGGAGGAGATTTGAACTCCTGAGCGCAATAGCGCACCAGATCTCAAGTCTGGCGCCTTTCCGGGCTAGGCTACCCCGGCAGATTTTCAAGTAATTGGCAGTTGATAACAAAGGTAAATTTAAGTGCAAATCGGTGACACGGGAAAAACATGGCAAGGGTAGTAAACTGCTCCAATAATCTGAAAACAAGGGCGAGAACCTCCAGGATAGCGCCTGCACTGATTATCCTGGGCCTCGTGAGCATGCCGCTTGTCCCTCTCCACGCCTTCCTCCTAATTTTCGCCGGCAGCATGATATTTCTGTTGGAGCGCCGGAGCAGGGCTGTGTACATCTCCGGTGTAAAGGGTGAGCGGGAGGTGGCAAAAAGCCTCTCGGGGCTGGACGACCGCTTCCTGGTGGTGAACAACTACCCCCTCGGAAAAAGGGGCGACATAGACCACGTGGTGCTTGGTCCAAAGGGGCTGTTTGTCATCGAAACCAAGAACCTCAGGGGCACGGTCAGCTTCAGAAACGGCGTCTTCGAGTACATCAAGCAGGGAAGAGGAGGTGGCACCTACCGCGGCACTGCCAGCGACCCCGTGGCACAGGTGCAGCGAAACGCTGCCCGCCTCAGGAGACTGCTTGAAAAGAGCGCCGGAGGAGAGGTTCAGATACCCTACGTAAAGGGGGTGGTGGTCTTCGCCTCCGAGACGCGCATTTCAGGAGAACTGCCCGGCAATGTGCCGGTGCTCCGCCCCTGGGAACTCAGGGATTACATAATGGGCCACAGGAATGTACTGGGAAAAAACAGGCAGCTCAGAATTGAACGCCTTCTTCTGTCTGCGCCTTCTTCCAGGCACGGGGATATGTGCCCGGAGGCATTAGAACGCGCGTGGTCTTGACCGCTATTCCCGAGTTCTCGGTGAGTATCGCCTTTGTGTCCAGCTTCGCCCTGCCAAGGGCGATGAGCTCCCCCTTCAGGGTAAACATCGCAACTGGGTCACCCTCACTGAGTTCGCTGTCCACCTTCACTATGCCAGGCACAGCCAGGTCTGCACCGTGGCACAGCGCATCTACTGCAGAGTCGCGCACCACTACCCGGGGGAGGTGCTTTACAGCAAACTCCACCGGAAGGATTACCCTTCGCAGGAAACTTTCGTCTCCATCCTCCCGCCAGAAGTGGTAGGCATCGCACAGGTCGTGAAGCGTTACCAGTGTCTCCTCCGTAAAGCTTCCGCTCTTGGTACGGCGGAGCTCGAGCATGTGTGCACCCACTCCGAGCACCTCGCCCATGTCGTGGCACAGCTTGCGAATGTACGTACCCGCCTCGCAGCCCACTCTGAAGAGGACATCTCTGGCATCCTGCTCGAGCAGCTCCAAGTAGTAGATTTTCCGTGTGCGCAGCTGTCGCCTGACGGCGCTCTTCACCGGCGGGCGCTGCACTATTGTACCCGTGAACTCGGTGAACACCTCCCTTATGCGGGACTCCGGGACATCCCCGTGCAGGCGCATAACGCACACGTACTCCTTGCCGGCGGGTAGCAGAACCTGCAGTATGCGGGTGGACTTCTCGAGGCCTATGGGCAGCACCCCCGAGACCTTGGGGTCCAGGGTTCCCCCGTGACCGGCTTTCTTCACCTTCAGGATTCGCTTTACCCAGGCCACAACCTCATGTGAAGTGGGACCACGGGGTTTATCCAGATTCACAAACCCGTAGGTTATGTGCTCCTCTATTGTGCGCTCCTCGGGGCGCTTCCCGAAGCCCACATTCGTCTTCGCCCTTGCCCGGGTTATGAGCTTCCTTTCGACCTCGGAAGGTAGTCTGCTCATGCCTCAATTCCTGCTTCCTTCAGCGCCTTCTCAACCTCTTCACTGGAAGCGCCCTTCTTTATCTTCACCACAACGTCAAGGGGCTCCAGATGCTTCACATTGCACCTGCGGCGCTTCACCCAGGGCGAATCCACAAGCACAAAGTTCTTGTCTATCTGCTCGACAACAACAGCCTTTCTGCCAGCCTCTCTTCCGGCAAGCTTCACACACACTCTTCCAACCTCAAACATGCGCAATCACCTCCTTTCCAGAGCTGTCCCTCTTCAGTTGCCTTCAGAGCTCATCCCTGCTCTGGAGCCGGTTTTTCACCCGAATAATGGGGTGACAGGGAAATACACAGGGAGATTATCTCGATAACATCTTCAGCTTCGTAAAGGGCCGTATTAATAACTATATCGTAGGGCGAAAGGTCATCCAGACTAATTCCGTATATCTCACGGTAACGCTTCGCCTCGCTCTTCTCCCGCAGCTTCGTCTCCTGCAGCGCCTGCTGATAGCTTATACCCTCACGCCTTGCGACGCGCTCTGCCCTCACTTCCAGAGGCGCCTTGAGCCACACCTTGAGCTCTGCCTCAGGCAGAAGCCAGGCGGTAAGTCTGCCGTCAACCACAGCATTGCCCTGCTTCGCCAGCTCCACCTGGCGCTCATCCACCAGGCGGTCCACCTCATGGTGCTTCTCCGCATACCTCGAGAACTCTGCCAGGCTCATGCCACGCTCCTCCGCAAGCGCCCTGAATACTTCGCCGGCGCTGATGTGTCGCAGATTGAAGCGTGAAGCTATAGCACGTGCCACCGTGGTCTTTCCGGAACCTATTGGACCGCTTATGGTAACTATCATTCTTCGCCACCCGCTCCAGAGCGGGTTTCAGCGGCGCTGCTCACACTCTCCCTGACCATCCTCTTTATCTCGGCGCGCATGCAGGAGGAGCACAGATACCCGCCGTAGGGTCTCGAAACCCTGCGCCTGCTGCGTGAGAGCCTTCTTATTTCTGAGCTCCTGCCCCTCGCAACGCCGTGCAGCTCCCGCTTGCAGACCGCACACTTCGCATACCCTGGGCGCTTCTTTCTGAAGTGCAGCACCACTCTGCCGCCCGGTGTGCGCTTTGCAACCCTCTTCACAGACCTGGACCTTCTGCTTGGCTTCATTCATCTCACCTTGAGGAATTTTAGAGTGCTGGGTTTTCTGAGATATAAACCTTAGGGTCCCTCGATATTGAGCAGCTTCTTGAGCAGCGGTGAAACTGCGAAAGAGCTGAGTATGTACCAGCCAAACCACCCGAGCGTTGTACCGTACTTTGGCAGGGCGAAGGGCAGTGTTACCACTGTCACATCCGGGGGTACAGTATAGCGTAGCCAGGAGAAAACAAGGAATATTGGAATTATCGTATATATCATGGGCTTAAAGGCATCTCCCATCATCTCCCTCTGGATTTCCATCATCTCCCTGTTTATCTTTGTCATCTCCTTTGTATTCTTTGACTTCTGTGCCTTTTTCATCCTCTCCTGCAGCTCCTTCATCCTCTCCTTTGCCCTGCGCATCTTCTTCTGGTCCACAACACGGGCAGTAACCACCGTTATAAAGAGAGACACCAGCGTTGCAACTATAAATATTCCCAGCATGTAGCCGGTACTCTCCTCTGAGGTAAGGTGGAAGAATATCCCGAGAGTCGCATCCATCACCGCGTACAGGGGCTCAAGCAGTGCCGGCATCTACATCGCCTTCACAAGCTGCTCCACCGCCTCCTCCAGGCGGTTGTCGTGGTTCTCAACTATCAGCACAGTAGCGCCTGTTAACATCGCATAAGCCATCGCTGCCGCGCGGTTCATCTCCTGATGCAGCGCTATCTGCTCCAGACTGTCCTCATCTCTGGTACGTGTGGTGTCGCTCTCTCTGCGCCTGCGAATCTCCTCGGGCAGGGCTTCCACAAGCACTATCTGCGTCGGCTTGAGCTCTTCCAGCACCCAGCGCGGCAGTCCCGGCAAAAATCCGGCGGGCGTCTTCACTGTGCAGTGGGTATCTACGACAACATTCATCACCTCCGCACGTTTCGCAATTGCTATGGCGGCCAGCTTCTGGATGCGCTTCTGCACCTCCGGTGGAAGTCTGCGCATCTCATCTCTGCTTGCAACCAGATTCTCCTTGCTGGCAACCTCGAACATCTTGTCTCCGAAGTTTATTATCTCAAACTTCTCGCCAAGCTTCTCCAGCGCCTGATTGAGCACAGTGGTCTTGCCAACGCCGGGTATGCCCGTAACCACAACACACTTCATCCACTCACCTCAGAAAAAGTCTCCCACAACCCTGCGCAGCATGGGATGAATCTCCATTATCTGCTGCTTTGCTATCTCCTCGTAGAGGCGGTACAGGATGCCCACTGTGAGCAGAACTCCGGTACCGCCGCCCAGCGCACCCGTAAGGTCGCCGAAGGCTGCCAGAGCGCCCACTGCAGCGCCTCCGAGCACAGTTACCGCCGGTATGTAGCGCTGAAGCACGCGCTCAATTATGCGAATATCTCCGCGGAATCCGGGGATCTTCATCCCACCCTGCTGAAGCTGTCTTGCAACGGTCTTTGCGTCCATACCTGTGGTCTCCACCCAGAAGATGGAGAACAGTATGGACAGGGAAATGAGGAGGATCGCAAACACCACCGCATGCACCGGGTCGAAATCTGCCCTGTATATGGGTGTGGGGAAGGTAAAGAACTTAACTATTCCGGTCGCCGCCCCCGTTGTCTGATCTATGGTGCCCAGCACAGGATAGCCGAGATTTTGAAGAACAGTTGCCCAGAGCTGCACATTGGCCATTAGAATGCTTGCAAATATCACAGGAATGTTGCTGGCGTAGATGAACTTTATCGGGTACCTGCCTCTGGCTCCTCTGAACCTGCCGTAGGTGAGAGGTATCTCAACACGCATGCTCTCAAAGTAGACCACCACAGCGAACACCAGGAGGGTGCCCAGCAGTGGCACCAGTGAGAAGAAGTCGGGATAGCCCTTGAAAAGGGTATAGAAGAACTTGGGAATTATCCCCGCAGGGGCTCCGCCCGAGAAGAAGGGATTGAAGCCACGCCAGGCTATCTCCTCGCACACGCCGGCGACAATGAAGAGGCCTATTCCCGAGCCGAAACCCCACCTGGACACAACCTCGTCCATGTAGATGAGCAGCGCCCCGGCGGCAAAGAGCTGGGCCACTATCAGCGCCTGATAGTATGTGGAGTCTCCCTGCGCCGGCAGAGCACCCATGAGCACCATTACAGTGGCCTCGAAGAGGGTGAAAAACAGTGCTAAAAGCTTCTGTGTGCCCATGTATATGGCCTTGTCCCTGGGCTGGGAGAGGTCCAGGTCAATGAGCTTTCCACCCACCAGAATCTGAAGGATTATGGAGCCCGTCACTATGGGTCCTATCCCCAGGGTCATCAGAGTTCCAAACTTGCTCGCCATTATGGTCTGAAGGGTGGCGAAGTAGTTGACAGCCCTCTCGTGGTCCAAACCGTAGAGCATGGTGTTCGCAAGCAGCAGGTACACTACGAGAACCAGTACAACCCATTTCAGGCGGTCTCTAAAACTGAGTATAACCCTGGGGCGCTCCACCTCGGGCAGGCTTGTGAGGATGCCTTCAAACTGGTGAAGAAAGCCCATCCTCTCTACTCTCCTCAGCTACAGCACCACAGCCTCGCCACCGGCCTGGGTTATCTTCTCAACAGCCTTCGCAGAGAACTTCTCTGCCTTTACCACCAGGGCATGGCTAACCTTTCCGGCACCCAGGACCTTCTGCACGCCCAGCTTTGAAACATCCACCTCTATTCTGTCCTCCACCTTTTCAGCCACACCTTTTGTCACAAGCTCCTCGGCGATTTCGTCAAGTTCGCCAACGTTAATTGTGGTGTAGCTCCGTCTGACCTCCTCCGGCAGCTTAAACCCGCGTCTGCCGAAGTAGCCGGGTGCATACTTTATCACCCAGGTCCACTTTCCTTTATGGGTGCCCGCCATACCCTTGCCACCCCGGTTTCCTGACCCGCGGGCCTTCTTGTGAGAACCCCTGCCCATTGTGCGAGAGCCCCGCTTCTTGCGCATTTTCCTGTTCTTTATCGCCATCAGCGCATCCTCCTGAGCAGTTCTCTCATGGCCTCGCCCCTGTAGCCCAGGGCTCCACCCTCAACGAAGCTCCGCTTTATACCCCTGTATCCCTTCCGCGGCGGATGAAGGCGGAACACCTTCTTCAGTCCCGGTATATCACTGAGTTCCGCTTTGAACTCCACAAAGGCTCTGGCGAAGTCGTCTATGCTCTCAAAGCGCGTGTGCTCCCTCACGTAGGCATCGCTCAGCCTGGTGCCGCCCTCGAGCTCCCCCCTGTTGCGCAGTATCAGTGCCACCTCTTCCTGGGTAACCTCCCCCCAGGTTATGTAGTCCTTCGCCTTCTGTAGCATGCCCCTGTAGGTTGGGCGGTCGTCTATGAGCACGCAGTGGTTCACGCGGGTAAGGCGCAGCATCCGCAGGGTGTCCTCCACCTCCCTGGCCACGCCCACCTTTCCGCGCACCCTGACCACAGCCAGACGCCGCATCTACTCCACCTCGCCCTCGACCATGCCCACCGCTCTGGCCTCTCTCTGCGTGAGCTTCATGCGCGTGGTGTTGCGCAGCGCCTCGTAGGTCGCCTTGGCGGTGTTTATTGTTGTGCGGGTCTGGCCGAAAGTTTTGCTCCACACGTCCGTTATACCGGCGAGGGTTAAAATCTTCTTGCTAACCGCATTGGTAACCAGACCCACACCCCGGGGTGCCGGGAGGAGTGTAACGCGAACGCTGCCAGCTCTGCCGGTAACGGCGAAGGGCACGCTGTGCGCCGTGCCGCAGCCGCACTCCCAGCTCCCGCACCCTCTCGCAACCTGGATCAGATTTAGCTTTGCATCACGGATCGCCTTGCGTATCGCGGGTCCCACCTCCTTCGCCACACCCTTGCCAAGGCCAACATACCCGTTATTGTTGCCAATTGCCACAGTTGCGCGGAAGCGCACCCTCCTGCCGGACTTGTGCATTCGCTGTACTATGTTTATGTCCAGCACCTCTTCGGTAATATCCGGCAGGAGCATGTCCACTATCTCGGGTTCCATGATGGGCAATCCCAGGCTGAATATCTCGGATATCCTGGTAATCTCACCGTTCCTGACCATCGCACCTATGCGTGTTCTCGGCGTCCACTCAATTTCTTCAGCCATGCTTCACGCACCTCTTATTCTGGAAAGAACCTCATCGAAGTGCTCCGGCAGCTGCTCGGGATCCAGGCCGCGCTTCAGATACTCGCTGAACCGCCTCTGCTTCTCCTCGCCGAGGAGCTTCGCGTACCTGGCCACGTGCTCCCCGCGGATGCGCTCCATGCCTGGAAGTACCTCCTCGCTTGCAGGCACGTGGACACCCGCGTCTCTTATTCCCCTGAGCGCCGCCATCGGTCTGCCGCCTGCGATAGGCCTTCGCAGACCCAGATCCAGGACCGCCTCAGTTATACCCTTCTCCACTGCACGCTTCCCCAGCAGGTACCCCACCAGGTATGCGGCGCACAGGTTTGAGCAGCCACCCTTCCAGCCGAACTTCGCCAGTTCTTTCGAGTGGGCCGCCACCCGGGTTACGTCGCCGCGGGGCGAGTACTCAACAATCTGGGCTATCACATGCCTGTTGGTGAACCTCACAACCGCGCGCGGCCTGCCTGAAAGCAGCAGCTTCAGCCTGCGTCTGTAGTCTGTCTTGCCTTCCCTTCTCCTTCTGAAGGGCACCCGATATCTCGGTCCAGTTGCCATTAAAACTTCACCTCTCGCTCAGGCCGTGCTCCGCTATGTAGCTCCGCAGGTGTGCCCTGCTTCTGAAGGCGCCGCCCTTTGCCATGCGGTACAGCCTGCGGTAGTTGCTCCTGCTCAGCTCGCCGCTGTCCCGAAGCTCGCGCAGCAGGCTGCGCAGAGCCCGTATCGTTGACATCCACCGCTCCTTTCTGGCGTAGCGCGCATACTTGGAACCCTTTCTGCTGCCGTGCCCCTTCCTGCGGCCCTTTCTCTTCTGCTCCGCCAGCCTCTTTCTGCGGTAACTGCTTATCCCGCGCTTCTGCCTGGCGCGGATCACACCTTCTCTGATAAGCCTTCTGACATCCTCCCTGGTGACCGCCTCGCTGACCTCGTCGGTGGCATCCGGGTCAATCCACACCCTGTTCTCTCCAGCCTTAAGCAGCTCCGCCGCAAGTCTTCGCTGTGTCCGTAGCGTCATTGCTCAGCCTCCTCAGCGTCTTCAGCAGGTGGATTGAGAACCTTTATTTTAAGCTCTTTCGCCTTCTCTGCTATCACCAGGCGCTTTCTCTTCCCCACGCTGCCCGCTATGCGCACCGCCTCCTGCGAGGGGTCCACCTTCTCCAGCTCCTCCGGGTTGTGCACCAGAACCTCGCGGTATCCCGAGGGATGAAGTCCGCGGAGCTGCGCCGCATTTCCGTAGCCAATCTTTGGAGACAGGAACTTGCCCTTCTTGCGCTTCCTTGCCTTGTTGTGAATTCCGCGCGGTCTGCGCCAGGAACTGCGCCTCAGCTTCTTGTGGCGGTGGTAGTCCACACGTTTAAACTCGGGCTTCTTACTCACTCGCATAAGCATCACCTACACCGGCGAACCGTCCCGCTCCACCAGGTATATTCCATCCTGGAACACGCGGGGGTCCCGCTTCTTAACACGGGTGAGCTGCTCTATCCTCGCAGCAGTCTGGCCAACCTCCTCCTTGTTTATCCCCTCGACTGTTATCTCCTGCCCGGACACGCGAACTGTGCAGTTGCCGAATATCTCAGTCTTTCTGGGGACCTTCTCTCCCAGGAAGTTCTCCACCACTATCTCCCTGCCCTGCACCCTAACAGTTATTGGGAAGTGGGAGTATACCACCTTCATCCTGTACACAAAGCCCCGGGTCACACCCTTAATCATGTTGCGCAGGTGCGACACGTATGTACCCACCATGGCGCTCTGCCTCTTTCTGGGGAATCTCGCCTCCACCACAACCCTGCCATCCTGCTTGTACAGCCTTACCCCGGGGTATGAGAGGCGCTTGCGGAGCTCACCCTTCGGCCCGCGGACTACCACCTCATCGCCCTCGAGCTCCACCGCAACGCCTTCAGGGATTTCCACCTCTTCTCTGAGCAGGGGTATCGCCATCAGCATCACCTCTAATTCTAATACACGTAGGCGAGAAGTCTGCCACCTATTCCGCGCTCCTTGGCCTCGTAGTGGCTCATCACTCCCTGGGATGTGGAGATTATTATAACTCCAAAGCCGCTCGCAGGCAGAAAGCGCTTCTCATACTTCTCTATGCTGTCCTTTCCCACCGGATAGCGGGGACGTATAACACCGCAATCGTTTATCTTACCTGCGAGCCTGACCTTGAAAAGTCCGCCTCTGCCATCGTCAACGAACTCGAACTCGCGAACATAGCCGTACTCCTGCATCACCCTGAGCACCCGGGCTATTATCTTGGACGCTGGCTTAACCACACATTCCAGTCTGCCGTTGTATTCGCTGTTCTTTATTGCGGACAGCGCATCTGCCAGGGTATCAAAGCGCATTTTTAACACCTACTCGTACTTTTTGAATCCTATCTCCGGGGCAACCTCCCGGAAGCAGTGCCTGCATATATACAGCCCGTACCTCCTTATAACCGGGCCGTGAGAGCCACACCGTCTGCACTTCCTGGCCCCTTTACCTATCTTTCCGGCCACGCTATGCCACCACCTCAACGTTGAAGGTTTCCCTGATAAAATTCATGGCCTCTTCCCGGGTTACCAGGTGCTTCTTTCCCACTCTGCTCCTCCTCAGCCTGCGGTGCTTCACCCGGTATCCGGGGCGCTCAATGGCTACGCACACGTCCATGCCGTAGATGCCCACCATGGGGTCGTATTTCACCCCCGGCAGGTCTATGTGCTCCCTTATTCCGAAGGCGAAGTTCCCCTGCTCATCGAAGCTGCTCGCCTTTATGCGGTTGTCCACCGCTGCAAAGGCCTTGCGCAGGAAGCTTATCGCCTTCTCACCCCTGAGAGTTACCTTGCACGCTATGGGCAGGCCCTTCCTGATGCCGAAGGGCTGGATGGTGCGCTTTGCTCTGAGCTGCACTGGCTTTTGCCGGGTTAGCTCTTCCAGCAGCTTCTCACCCTTGGCGAGGCGCTCTCCCGCCTCGCCTATGCCCATGTTCACAGTAACCTTGGCGATGCGAAGCCTGCGCATGGGATTCACTTGAGCACCTCCGGAAGCACCGGCTTGTCCTCGCCTATTACGAACACATAATCCTCAATGGTCTCAAACTCCTCACCGTCCCTGACAAGAACCACAACATTTGGCTGGGGAGAGCGCACCTTCTTTATCGCCTTTATCCTGGCCACCTCGCCCATGTGCCTGCCCCCGGTGATGTAGGCCAGGTTTCCCTCAGCATAGCGCAGGTGCTTCAGAATTCTGCCCTTCTTCAGGTCTACAACCAGCGTGTCCTTGGTAGAATACACATCCTCCTCGGGATTTTGGGGATCCGCGACGCGGATGAGCAGATTTCTGCCATCATGCAGGTTGAGCTGAATGTGTCCACCCTTTACCACTGTCTTGTTGTTTATCCTGCAGAGCTTGCTGGTGGAGCGCTTCTTGGCGATGTCTTTGAGCACAAGCCTGCCCTTCCTGTCGAAAAGCACCACCTTCTGCACTTTCGCCTCAGGGATTGTGATGACATCCATCAGGCCCACGGGATACTTGTGGTCCTTCCGCGGCCTGCCATCGACGTACACCCTGCCGGCTTTGATAATCTTCCTGGCCTCCTTTGAGTTACTCGCAAAGCCCAGCATGTCCCTGACCACTACCAGCAGGGCCATGCTGCGCTCCATGGAATGCGGTCCAGGACGGGGTTTGACTATGAACTTGCTCTCCCTCCGGGGGACCTTCACCGCCTTCGGTGCCGTAAGACGCTTTGCATGCCTGCTCATGAACACTACCTCTCAAGTATCTCCTTTCTCTCTTCGTCCTTCAGCTCCAGCTTCACAATCTCAACATTGGATGGGTGCACGGGATACAGGCGCTCGCTGCCGTCGCTCCTCTGCACAGTTACGCCGGTGATGAAGATGCGCATGCGCTTCAGGTCAACCCTTTCAACCACACCTTCATGTCCGCGAAAGTCGCCGCGGAGCACGCGAACGGTGTCGCCCCTGCGCACAGGCAGGCTCCGTCTCTCGTACTCCTTGCGGAGCTTCTCGCTCAGGTGGGCACTCACCAGCTTCTGCCTGCGGTGCAGCGGGGCGCGGAAGAGCGCCTTCCTCTGCTTCCTGGGCTGCTTGCTTGGCATGAGAACCACCTAAACTATTATACTCGCCACGCTCGCTATCTTCGACCAGCGCTCCGCCGCCTCCTTGGCGACAGGGCCCTTTATCTCACTTCCCCTGGGGTCGCCCTTTTCGTTGGTTATCACCGCTGCATTATCCTCAAACTTAACCCTCGTGCCGTCGCGGCGACGGTACTCCTTGCGCTGGCGAACTATCACGGCGCGCACCACCTGCTTGCGCATTTCCGGCGTGCCCTTCTTAACCGAGGCCACCACCATGTCGCCCACGCCTGCGCTGGGATATCGCCTCCTTGTGCCCTTGTAGCCCACGACCTGGATTATCTCTATTTCCTTGGCGCCGGTATTGTCCACAACGTCAAGACGGGCCCCGCTCGGAAGTGCCCTGGTAACCCTCGCCTTGATGCCCTGCATCTCACTGTGCCTCCTTCTCAATCACCACAAAACTCTTGGCCTTGCTTATGGGCCTGCACTCCATAATCTTTACCCTGTCTCCTCGCTTTGCGGAGATGCAGGGTGGATTGTGTGCAAGGATTCTGCTTCTGCGCTTCTCGTATCTTTCGTATTTCTTAATGTAACGAAGGTAATCTTTTTGGACTACAACGCTGTTGTTCATACCATCACTCACGACCACACCTTCTATAATCTGCCCCCTAACCTTGAGGTGCCCGTGGAAGGGGCAGTTTTTATCAGTGCAGCTTTTTTCCGGTGCTTTCACATCAACGCCTATGTCTCGCATTTACTTCACCTTTTTTATTCTGTCTTCGGGTCTTGCGACTATGGCTTTGCCCTCTACCTCGAGCACGTGTTTGCCCACGCGGAAGCGGAAGCGGGCAATTGACTTGGGCACGCACTTTCGCCTGCCCTTCACCTCGAGGGTGAGCATGTTCCTGCTCTCGTCCACAACCACACCGCGCAACCCTACCAGGGTGGGGTCGCTGGCGGCCACCACCTCGCACTCGAGGCCTATCAGCTCGTGCTTTTTTATGTACCTTGCCCGCAGATTCATGGCCAAGCAACTATGAGTACTTCTCCTTCATCACCGTAAGAATTCTCGCAATGGTCCTGCGCAACTCCCGCATCCTGCCGGGGTTCTCGGGCACGCCCACCGCCGCCGCTTTGGAGCGCTCCGTCAGAAGTTCCATCCTGAGCTCCGACAGCTTCTCCTGCAGCTCCTCTCTACCCATGTCCCGTATCTCACCCGCACGCAGTATTGCCATCGCTATGCCTCCTTCCCGCCTTCGGCCTGTTTCTCTGCACCTTCCCCGGCCTCATCCTGTACCTTCTGCTCTGCCTCACCAGCCCCTGCGCCCTGCTCCTTCTGCGCATCACCGGCGAGCTCTTCCTGCACCTGCTCCACCACCTTCTCCTCTGCCTCTTCCGCGGGTGCTTCAGCAGTTACCTCCTCCGGCTTCTCCTTGAAAATTATATCGTCCGGCAAACGGGTACCCGGGGGCATTATCTTGACCTTGACCCCGATTACCCCCGGCTTGGGCGCAGCCACGGCGTAGCCCTCCTTCACATACATCATCGCGGGTTCGCCGCAGTGCTTCAGGTAGCCGTCCACAAACTTGACACTCTTTGCGCGCTCGCCGGTTAGCTTGCCGGAAATTGTTATCTCCGCACCCCTCGCCCCGGCCTCCATTATCCGGCGCAGCGCCGTGTAGGCGGCTCTGCGGAAGTGTATCCCCCGCTCCAGCGCGCTGGCTATGCTCCTCGCCATAACGTTGGGGTTGAGCTCCGGTACCTCGAGCTCGTTTACCTCCACCTGGGGATTGTCCAGACCGAAGCGGGTTTTGAGTATGGTGGTGAGCTTTCTGATTGCCTGCCCCTTGCGGCCTATCACCAGCCCGGGACGCTGCACATGCACAATAACGCGCGTGCCCAGAGGTGTGCGCTGGATCTCTATCTCACCGCAGCCCGCACGCTCCAGCTCCCGCTGCAGGAACTCCTTCACCTCAAACTTGCGGATGTTGTCCTCGATGAACTTCCTCTCCAGCGCCATTACCTCTCCTCCAGAATAACCTCGATGTGCGTCGTAGGCGTGTTGTGGGGCGTTGCCCTGCCGTAGGCACGTGGAATCCAGCCCCGGATCACAGGCCCGCGCTGCGCCGCGATGTGCTTTATATACAGCCTCTCCACGTCCAGGCCTTTGTACTCCGCATTAGCGCGGGCACCCTCCAGCAGCTTGAGCACATGTTTGGCTGCCTTCTGCGGGTACCTCCCGGCACAGGCTTTCACCAGACCCCTGCGGTGTGCCACACCCTTCTTGAACCTTTTCAGGGGTAGCGGGCGGCGCATGGCTATTATGTCCTCCAGGTAGCGCATGGCGCGGGAGAGCCTCATCCCGCGCAGCTCCCTCGCAATTTCTATGCTCCACTTTGGTGATATCCTGAGCGCTCTGCCCAGCGCCTTCGCCGTTTTCTCCTCGTCCTCAACCCTGAAGGAGTATCCCAGCTTCGCCACCTGAACCACCTACTTAAGAGGCACGTACATGGAGCTTCGCGTCGCTCCCATACCCGGCGAACCATGCTGCACCCGCTTGCGCGTCAGAGAGAATTCTCCCAGATAGTGGCCTATCATCTCTGGCTTTATCTCCACTCTGTGCCAGTCCTTGCCGTTGTGCACCTCGAAGGTCAGCCCTACCATGCTGGGCAGGATTATCATGTCCCTCGCATGGGTGCGCAGCTTAACACGTTCTCCGCTGAGCGCCTTCTTTACCTTTTCCATCAGCTTTTTCTGGAGCGGTGTGAGCCCGCGCTTCAGGGAGCGTCTCTGACGCGCGGGCAGAAGCGAGATGAGCTCGTCCATGCTCATCTGCCTGAGCTCATCCAGCGTGTAACCGCGATACCTGAACTCTCTCCTCGCCATACCTATCGCCTCCCTGTCCTGCGGGCGGAGATCAAACCAACCTTCTTGCCCGGCGGCATTCTGCGCGAGATTGTTGTAGGCTTGCCCGGCGAGTGCGAGCCTCCACCGAAGGGGTGGTCAACCGGATTCATGGCCACCTTTCTCACAACCGGCCAGTACTTCGCCTTTGAGCGCAGCATGTGGAAGCGCTTCCCGGCCTTCATAATCGGCTTGTCCCTTCTTCCACCCCCCGCGACCACACCTATGGTAGCCCTGCACCTCGCATCGAGGGTCTTCAGCGCCCCGCTGGGCAGCTGTACTATGGTTTTTGTACCCTCATGAGATACCACAAGCCCGTAGGCACCCGCACTGCGAATAAGCTTGCCACCATCGCCCGGGTGGTTCTCTATGTTGCATATGGGGGTTCCCTCGGGTATGCTCGCCAGAGGCAGCACATTGCCCGGGGAAATAGCGGCGTGAGCACCCGCCTCGATAGTATCCCCAACCTTAATTCCCTCCTGGGCCAGCAGGTAGAGCTTCTCTCCTCCCGCAAACTCCACCTTAAGCAGGGGTGCACTCCGCGCCGGGTCGTGCAGGATATCCACGACCCTTCCCACCACCTTGCCGTTCTTCTCCCTGTCGTCGTACTTTCTGTACTTCAGCTCACAGCGGTACCGGTGGGAGGGTGCCCTGAAGGTTATGCTTCCCTTACCGCGGCGCTGTGAGATTATACGCTTTCCCAT
>WANX01000013.1 GCA_015521565.1 Candidatus Hydrothermarchaeota archaeon | reverse complement strand
TCCTGGGGGTGCCCGCGAGCGTTGTCAGAGAGCTCAGCGACAGGGAGGTGGAGGCGATAAGGGAGAACGCCATAATCTACCACAGGCTCGCAGAAGAGCACAGGGAGGCCGGGCCTTGAGGATACTGCTCATAGACCCGAGCGTCGCCGGAATAAGCGGCGACATGTTCCTGGCGGCGCTTCTCGATTTGGGTGCGCCCGCAGAGGTACTTCAGCGGGTGATTGACTCAATTGAGAGGCAGACCGGTAAGGAGCTGGAGCTAAAAGTCGTGGAAACAGAAAGGAAGGGCATAAGGTGCACACAGGTGG
Source organism: Candidatus Hydrothermarchaeota archaeon (assembly GCA_015521565.1). Taxonomy (GTDB): domain Archaea; phylum Hydrothermarchaeota; class Hydrothermarchaeia; order Hydrothermarchaeales; family BMS3B; genus Pyrohabitans. Next base: position 16,137 of record WANX01000013.1, on the reverse strand, counting down.
AGCTGCGCGTCGAGGAGGACTTCCAGAGTGCGGGTTATACAGAGCTTAAGGAGTACATGGAGCTATTGCTGGAGAGGTGTGGGCTCAGCAGGAGAGCCTGTAACTACGCCCGGCGCTGCCTGGAGACGCTGATAGAGGGGGAGGAGCGCATCCACCGGGGGGGACATCTACACGAGCTGGGGAGTGTTGACACCCTCTTCGACATTGCGGGTGCTGCAGCGCTGCTGGATGCTATTGATGCGTGGAAGTTCAGGGTCATCTCCACACCCGTGAATGTTGGCTCGGGTACGGTGAGAACATCCCACGGCGAGCTTTCGGTACCTCTGCCACTGACGGCTGATATTTTAAGAGTTAAGGGCGTGCCCTTTGTTAAGAGGCACCGGGGCGAGCTCGCAACGCCTACAGGGCTGGCGCTTCTCTCAAATCTTGTGCACGAATTCTCTGAGGAGCTGCCGGTGGTCAGACTTCTGAGAACCGGACGGGGAGCCGGCACCGTTGAGCTTGATGAGGCGCCCAATCTGCTGCAGCTCCACCTGTGTGAGTCTTCAGGAATTGATAAGGAGCAGATATCGCTGCTTGAAACAAGCGTGGACGACGTTACCGGCGAGGTTCTCGGAAGCACCATAGGCGAGCTTTTGAAAGCCGGCGCCCTGGATGTGCAGGTCATACCCACGGTGACCAAGAAGAACAGACCGGGCCATGTGCTCCAGGTGCTGTGCAGACCGGGCGAGGAAGAGCGGCTGGCAGAGGTTATGATGCGCACCCTGGGCACGCTGGGGGTGAGGTACTCACGGATGAGCATGCGCTTTGCGCTGAGAAGGGAGGTGAGACGCGTGGATGTGCAGATAGGCGACTACCGGGGACATGCCAGGGTTAAGCTGGGTCTTGACAGGGAGGGAAGGGTTGTTTCCCTGAAGCCGGAGTATCAGGATGCAGCGGAAATAGCGGAGCGTCTGCGCATGCCCGTGCGCGAGGTGCTTGCAAGGATAGCGTGCAGGGCAAGGGCCAGGTTTAAATTCGGGAGGAAACTTCCCTGAATTTCGCGGCGCGGTTGGCTATTAGCGCTGCAACAACGCCTGCTCCAAAGCCGTTGTCTATGTTCACCACCGCTATGCCGGGAGAGCAGCTCTGGAGCATGGCAAAGAGCGCAGTTTCGCCCCTGCCGTGTATTCCATAGCCGGTGGAGACAGGCAAACCTATTACCGGGATGTCCACAAGGCCTGCAACAACACTCGGCAGAGCACCCTCCATGCCGGCTGCTACTATAGCTACGTCCACGTCTTCTGCCACAACTCTCTTAAGCGCCGGCAGGAGGCGGTGGATTCCGGCGACGCCTATGTCCCGGAAGCTCAGAACGGAGCAGCCCATTTCGCGGGCGATTACCTCCGCCTCCTCTGCTGCCGGAATGTCAGAGCTTCCTGCGCAGAGAACCGCTACCCTGCCGCCGGTGCTCTCGATCCTGAAATTCCTCCTCCGGAGCACCACCAGCCGCGCGCTGGGGTATACATCCACCTCCGCTGCTCCCTCAAATTTCTCCCTCAGTGCTTCAATCTTCTCTTCGGTGAGACGCGTGACGATGCATCTGCCGCGCTGATTCAGAAACCTCTCGGCAATCTCGATTATCTGCCCGGCGCTCTTGCCCTCCCCGAAGACCGCCTCCGGCGCACCTGTGCGCAGGTCTCTGTTTAAATCAAGGGCAGCGAAGGGTGACAGCTCATCAAGACTGAAAAGCTTTATCCTCCTTTCTGCCTCCTCAAGAGTGAGCTTCCCCGCCAGAAGCTCCTGAAGGACCCTCCTGATGTGCATGAGTAGAGAGAAGGATGGAGAGAAATAAAAATTTAACTAATTTATCAGGAAGTACAGATTTCTGCCGCTCCTGGACTCCTTGCGCAGGTACTTGTACAGCATGTGATAGCGTATAAACATCTTGATATTCCCCGGGTTCACATCGTAGCCCCGCTCCCTGAGTCTTCTGACTATCTCATCGCCCTCAAGCTTTTCCCCTCTGTTGAAAACCTCAAGAATTGCCCTCACCTTCTGTGCGGTATTTGCAAACCTTCTCATTCCTGCCTCACCCTCAGTCCCAGTAATAGTCCCGGAAGGGATATAAATTTTTCCGGATAACTGTTGGATTCTGTATGGCAAAAAAGACGTTTTCTGATACTAAATTGTTTACTTTTGTTTCATCGGGTTTATTTTTTAAAAATATTATATCGCGCTGTGTATACAATACAGTCATATTGGTTGAGATTTGTATAACTTTTCCAAACATTTTCTTGTGGCGTATTATTTATTCTTAGCAAGATATATCTTATTTCTTCTACCCACCTGAACTTTCCTGATTGCACCCCTCTTTTCAAGCTCTGAAAGTATCTTGCTGACTTTAGTCTTTGAAAATCCCGTAATTCTTACTATGTCTCTCTGATCTATTCCATCATTCTCTATTATTATCTTCATTATCTGCTGTTCGTCCTCCTTTAGAATTTCTATTTTTTCTTCCAGTCTTTTTTTCCTGTCGAGCAGCAGACCTATTGAGATACCCCTCACTTTAAGATACTTGTAGCTGAGGAAGAGTATAACCACTCCTGCTATCATGAGCAGTGCAATATATACATAATTTCTTGCCTCAAAAAGGTTCTCATAAATAACAATAACCCTGAAGTCCTTCAGCTCCGGCGGAATCGGCTCGTGCAGCTCCCACTTCAGTATCACCCTCCTTCCGTCGGAAGTGGGCGTGCTCTCGGGGCTAACACCGTTCTCCACCACTCCGTATCCCGGAGGCAGAGCCACTGTGAACTCGAATTTCTTCACATTGGCGAAGAGGGAGTGGGTAACGCTCAGGATGTATATATTTTCATGCTTTTCCACAGCATTTCTCAGAAGGTACCTGTAGGTTATCTCGTAGCTCTCCCCGTACTCCAGCGGTTCCGGCAGAGGGGTGATTACGTAGGAGCGCTCTCCCCTCTCCTCCACCTGGAACTCCAGCGTCTTTCCGTCACCCATCACCTCCAGCTCTTCGAGTCTGCCGAAGAGGGGGTACCTGAATTCGACAATGCTGATGTTCTGGTCGTTGAGGAGTGAGAGGGTCACCTCTCCCCGGGCAAGCCCGTCCTCTATTTCAAGACTCGCCCGGTAGTTTGTTATCTCAACTGCCTCCACCCGGGCAAGCAGTAACAGCAGCAGCAAAGCCGCCGCAAGAGGTCTCATCCCAGCATCCTCTCCAGCGCTTCTTTTCCCCTCATTCCGCGCATTACCCCCAGCGCTTCCGCCGCACTCGTAACTTCCTCTACCCTTGCACTGAGCATTTCCTTGAAGGTGTTCACCCCCCGAACCACCGCTGCCGCATCACCGAGCTTTTCCGCGACCTCTAAATTCAGATAACCGCACATCAGGTAGCCCCTTTCCGCCTTAATCAGGATAAGGGGCGCCTTTCCCAGTAAAATCCTCACTCCTATTGCAGAACCTCTTCCGAGGTCTATCTTTTCTATTTCCATTTACACCCTGCTCTAAGTATCTCCCAAAGGATATTTAACACTTCCGAAAGGGAGTTTTAATCAGGTGGTGTACTCGGCGTTTATCCTCACGTAGTCGTAGCTCAAATCACAGCCGTACGCTTCGCCTCTTCCAGAGCCCAGGTTCAGCTCGGCGGTGATGTAAATCTCCCTGCCCGAGAATACCTCCTCCGCGGCTTTGAGCTCCTGCGTGCCCTCTATGGCGAGGGGCTTGCCCTCTTTAACCAGGCACACGCGCCTTTCATCGCCCTTCGTGCCCACGTACAGGCTCAGCTTCTCTGGCACGAGCTCCGCGCCTGAGTAGCCCAGCGCCGCCACAATGCGCCCCCAGTTGGGGTCGCCGCCAAACACGGCGCTCTTCACCAGGTTTGAGCCCGCCACAGCACGCGCCGCGAGCTCAGCCTCGGCGTCGCTCCGCGCGCCCAGCACGCGAACCTCAATGTACTTCGTGGCCCCCTCACCGTCGCGAGCTATGCTCTTCGCCAGGGTTTGAGTTACGAGGTTAAGCGCCTCCTGGAAGCCCTCGCCCTCGCAGTCTGAGCTTCCATTTGCGAGCAGCGCAACGAAATCGTTGGTGCTGGTGTCGCCGTCTATGACAACACGGTTGAAGCTCTGCTTCACCGCCCCTGCGAGCGCCTCCTCCAGCTCATCCCTCTCCAGGCGCGCGTTGGTTGTGAGGAAGCACAGCATCGTCGCGTGCCTGAGCTCTGGCGCTATCATGCCCGCGCCCTTTGCGATGCCCCCAACGTGGTAGCGCTTCCCGTCTTCAAGCACAGCCTCCACAGAGCAGAGCTTGGGGAAGGTGTCTGTGGTCATTATCGCCCGCGCCGCCGCCTCGCTCGCTTGCGGTGAGCATTCAAGGCTTTGCGCCGCCCTCCTGGCTAAGCTCTCCACCCTGGCCAAGTCCAGCCTCCTGCCTATTACCCCTGTGCTGGCGACGAGGTAGTTCTCCGCGCTGCCGCCGAGAAGCTCCGCGGCGAGAGAGCACATGCTGCGCGCATCCCGCATGCCGGCCTCGCCCGTGAAGGCGTTCGCATTGCCGGAGTTGGCGATTATCCCGAAAATCTCGTTGCCCGCGTGCTCCCTCGAGACCAGCAGCGGTGCCGCCTTAACCTTATTCGAGGTCAGCATCACCGCGGCTGTAGCGGGAGCTTCGCTTTTAATAAGCGCCACGCCGTACTTCCCGCTTCTTGCCCCCGCAGCCTTAAAGCCCGGGATGCAAACCCCGTGCCTTGTGAGCCTGAGCCTCACACCACCACCTCAGTGCCGAAATGCTCTCCGCCAAGCAGCGCAGCCTCTATGCGGGAGAGCTCGCCCTTAACGACCAGAGTTCTTATGCGGTTCTCCTCAATTATCCTCACCGCTTTGGCGTCGAGAATCGCCGAGATTCCCGCCTTATGCTCCCTGTCCACGAGCTTTAAAAGCTCCTCCACCGCTATGCGGTCGTACTTTTTGGCATCTGGGTTCTTCTTCGGGTCTGCGCTGTATATGCCGTCCACATTTGTAGCGTTGACCAGAAGCTCCGCCTTGAGCTTTGTCGCCAGCATCGCCGCAACCGCGTCTGTGGTGTGCCCCGGCACGGTGCCCCCCATCACCACAACCTTCTCCCACTCCTTCACCTCCTCCACGCTCTCGGGCACGCGCCGGTAGGCTTCGCCGCCAAGCGCTGCGATTATTAAGCGTGCGTTCATCCGCGTTGCGAGTATTCCCAGCTCGTCGCAGAAGCTCTCCTCTGCGCCCAGCCTTCGCGCCGCGCCGATGTAATCCCTGGCAACTTTTCCCCCGCCCACGACCACGGCTAAGCGATGACCCTTACGGCGCAGCCTCTTCACAAGCGAGGCGAACCCGCTTATGAACTCCAGGTTTATCTCCGGCGAAGCCACAACCGAGCCACCCAGGCTGAGCACGGCGCGCAAATCTCTCACCACGTTAACTTTGCACTGCATTCACCCGATGCGTATTTAAACTTTTAGGCACCGTACTTTACGATTCTGTCAGTGGCATAACCTGAGGTCCACTGTTTGATATTGTTCATCTGCTGTAAAACCGGCCTTATCAGACTCTCACAGCTCTCTCAAGCTCAGAAACTATCCTCTCAAAGAGCTTCTTTCCCTTCTCCCTCGTGGCAAGCGATGGTCTGCCGAAAACACCGCTCTCCGTCTTCCTGAGCACATCTCCCTCGTAGGCAATCTCCTCGTCTCTGGCTAATTTCATCTTCACCTTCTCCGGATGCAGAAAGAGCATAAGCGAGGTCTCCGCTTCACATGCATGAAGCGGTTTGCTCTCCAGCAGGTCAGAGAAATCTGCCCTTGAAAAGTCCAGCAGCTGAGCTTCCACGCCCCGTGCTTCCTCAGCGGCCTCCTCGATGGCCCTCAGGTGGTCATTGCTGAAGTGGCCAGAAACGATATAAACCCGTGTGAAACCGCTCTCAGCAAAACCCTCCAGTATGCTTCGAAGATAGCTTTTCAGCTCCTCTCTCCCCACCATAACCGTGCCCGCATAGCCGCGGGTAGACCTGGAGTAGCCGTACCAGACCGCCGGAGCCACCCCAATACCTGTGCGCCTGCTGAGCTCCCTGCAAACCGCCTCCGCTATATCTACATCGGTGGAGAGGGGCAGGTGGTAGCCGTGCTCCTCCACAGCACCAACAGGAAGAAGCACATCCCGCCTTTTTTTCAGGTACTCCTCCGCCTCCTTCCAGGTGAGGTTCACAAGCTCCATGAATGTAGATGCAGCTCCTTAAAGTTAAGCCTTTGCGTGCGCCCTGAGCCTCACGAGCTCTGCAAACCTCTCGGGCTCACGCACTGTGAGCAGGAGCTCTCTGAAAACCCCCTGCCTCTTCCTTATCCGCACAGCACGTCCGTGCCTGCTCACAAACGCCAGCCTCCTGCCCAGAACTCTGAGCCCCCAGCCCCAGTACCAGGGTAGCTCAACAACATCAACGCCCTCAACCTCTCCGTACCCCACCCTGTACCTCACCGGAAACATCCACGCCTCCACGTGCTCACTTCCAGCCCTGAAGCGCATTCCAGCGAAGGAGGCGGCAGCGAGCCCGAGCAGGAAGGCTGCGCCTGCAAGCGGCACTGGAGGCGCCTCCAGCACCCCCGCAAGGGAGAGCAGGGTACCCAGCAGCGCAGCCGAGACTCCGGCGAGCAGAAGGGCGACCACACCTCTGCTGAGGGGAGCCCTCTCCTCGTACTTCATCCCAGATCCCCCTGGATGGGCCGGGGCGGATTCGAACCGCCGACCTCCAGTGTGTGAGACTGGCGTCATAACCACCTAGACCACCGGCCCTTGAATAAGAATTGCTCTCCGGATATTTATCTTTTTTCCGGTTAACAATGGCAAGATGTATGAAGAGCATGCAGATTATTGGCGCGGACGAAGAGGGTGTTGTCAGAAAAGCGCTTCTGGTACTTCGCGCTGGAGGTGTGGTAGTATACCCAACGGACACTCTCTACGCCCTGGGCTGCGACGCGACCAACACTGAAGCTATAAGGCGGGTGTTTGAAATCAAGCGCCGTCCTTTCGAAAAGCCCCTCCCAATAGCGGTGGCGAGCATCGAGATGATGCGCCGCTACTGTGAGCTTGAGGAAAAGGCAGAAAAGCTCGCCAGGGCTTTTTTGCCGGGAGCTCTAACCCTGCTTCTGAGAAAGAAGAACCTTCCCGACATCCTCACCTCGGGTTCACCCAAGGTGGCTGTTCGCATTCCCGCAAATGAGCTTGCCCTCAGGATTACCGCAGCGCTGGGCAAACCCGTGGTCGCCACCAGCGCCAACATATCCGGCAGACCCCCTCCCGTTTCGGCACAGGAGGCCACTGCCCAGCTCAGAGAAGTAGAGCTGGTCATAGACGCTGGCAGGCTGGCAGAGGAGCGAATACCCTCCACCATCTACGATCCTGAGGAGGACAGAATTATCAGGCAGGGCAGGATAGACAGGGCCCGGATAGAGGCCGTGCTCAGGGAATAATACCCAGCTCATAGAGCACCTGCAGCATCTCCGCTGCCGAAAAGTCTCCCTCCAGCCTGGCGAGCTTCTCGCCGGAGCTGCTCAGCACCACCACTGCAGGCGCCTGAGCCACACCGTATCGTGCCGCAACTGCTGCTTCCTCCGAGATATCCAGCCTTACAAAAACCAGCTTCCCGGCCAGCAGGCGAAATCTGATGTCCTGGAAGCCGGCTTCCAGAGCGGAGCACTGCCCGCATTGCCGAGAGTAAAAGTAGAGCAGCATGGGTTTATCCTCCGCCACAGCATCGCGTATTGCGTCGTTCAAATCTCTGCTCCAGGATATGCGCATCTCCTGCAGCCGGTACCGCTTCACCAGCCTGTGCAGCCTCACCTCTGCGCTCAGCCTCTTGCCCGCGAGGGGATGATTTCTGTCCACCAGCACGTGCGTAGCATTTGCATCACGGTAGGTCACAAATCTCCCGCTGGCGTCGAGCACTGTGAAGTTGAGCACAGGTGTGAAAAAGTGGGCGATGTGGGTTGAGTTGACGGTGACCTCCACCATGCCGCCGGTGACGTTTAGCCTCCTGTAGATGGGCTCGCGCTCTATGGTGACATATCCACGCCCCACATTAAGGACGCGCACCCTCAGCCAGCCGCTCTCAAAGCTCAAATTTTCAGCTGGCTCGCCGAAGGCGTCGCGGAACTCCTGCAGGGAGATGTTGACCACCCTGGGTATGGAGAACCACCTGGGCTCCCATCGTGCAAGGCTGGCGTTCCAGACACCGAAGGCCTCTGCGGGAGCCAGTTCCACGCGCCTGATATCACCGGGAGCCATTCCCAGGATAGTCCTTTCTATCCCGGGTAGCAGCTCGCCACTTCCCAGTAGCGCGGAAAAATTTTGCCTTACTGATATACCATCGCTGAGGGAGTACTCTCCCTCAACAAAGTCACCCACCTGTGCAAATTCTCTCAGGGGTGCGCTATCCGTCTCCACCTCTGTTTGCTCTGTGACACAGCCTGTGAGGAGGAGCAGAAGCACCAGCAACAGGCGCATGATATAAGCTTGTGCTTCAAAAGTTTATATAATTGAGGCGCATATTTGCATTCCATGGAAGAGGAAGCGCATGATAAGTACCTTCTGGCAGGAAGAATTGCAGCACGGGTTATGGAACAGGCGCTGCGGAAAATAAAGCCTGGCAGAAAGCTCCTGGAGCTGGCGAATTTTGTGGAGTCGGAGATAGTGGAGCTCGGCGCAAGGCCTGCGTTTCCTGTAAACATCTCAGTAAATGAAATAGCTGCGCATTACTCGCCTACAGCGTGGGACAGCTCCACCTTCGAGAGGGGTGACCTGGTAAAGCTGGACATCGGTGTGCACATCGATGGCTACATCGCAGACATCGCCAGGAGCGTTGTTGTGGGAGGTGGAGAGAATGAGCTAATCCGTGCCAGCGAAGAGGCACTCCGCCGCGCCATAGAGGTGATTAAGCCCGGAGTTAAGACCAGCGAGATAGGCGCAATAGTGGAGAAGACGATTCGCAGTTATGGACTCAAGCCGGTGGAGAATCTCACCGGGCACATGCTCTCTCGCTACTCGCTGCACAGTGGCATAACTGTGCCCAATGTGAGGACACGCCACGGAGATATGCTGCGCGAAGGTGATGTGCTTGCGATTGAGCCCTTTGCCACCTCGGGGGCAGGGAGGGTTGTGGATGAGAGGGAGGCGATAATCTTCCGTTATCTCAGGGACAGACCTCTCAGACTGAAGGAGTCCAGGATCATCCTGGGCTACGTTAAGGACCACTTTGGAGCGCTGCCCTTTGCGGAGCGGTGGATAGCCCACCTGGCACCGAGGCACAGGCTCCACATGGCCCTCCGCGAACTCGCATATTCGGGCGCTATTTATGCCTACAAAATACTGAGGGAGAAGCAGCGCGCACCTGTAGCTCAGGCTGAGCACACGGTGATAGTCACAAACGATGGCTGCGAGGTTACAACCCGGCGGGAAGAAATATGAGCTACGAGGCAGTGTTTGCTGAGCTTTACGAGCTGGTTAAGCGAGAGATGAGCGCAGGCGGTGCCCACGGCTTTGAGCACGTGGAGCGTGTGCTCAGGCTTGCCGGGAGAATCGCACGTGAGGAAGGCGCCGACATTGAAGTTGTGCGCTTCGCCGCACTCCTGCACGATCTGGAGCGAAGAATGGAAGACAGCGGAGAGGTAAGCTGCCATGCTGTCGCCTCGGCGGAGCGCGCAGAGAAGCTGCTCAAAGAGCGGGGTCTGAGTGAGGAGTTCATCGAGCGTGTGGCAGAGTGCATAAGGACCCACCGCTTCAGGGGCAACATTGCACCGGTAAGCCTCGAGGCAAAGGTGCTGAGCGATGCGGATAAGCTCGACGCAACAGGGGCCGTCGGCATCGCCAGAGCCTACCTCTTCGGCGGAAGATACGGGCAGCGAGTGTGGGAAGCTGAACCCAGGAGGGAGCGCTTTTATCCGGGCATGCGTGGCGAGGACTACTCCCCGAGAACAGAGTACGAGCTGAAACTCTCAAGACTTAAAGAGAGGATGTATACCTCCACCGGGAGGAGGATTGCCGAGAAGAGAAGCAGTTTTATGAAGCTCTTTTTTGATGAGCTGGAGAGGGAAGTGAGAGGAGAAGACTAAGAGCAGAAGTGGCAGATTGACGGCACGCTGCAGTTTATGGAAAGTATTAAATAGCTTGAGCCACTGTTGAATTCTGGTGGTTGCGGTGAGCTGCTGCTGTGAAGAGGAGAGCGTTTTTCACAAGAAGCTCAAGGTGAAGCTGAAGGAGAAGGGCAGGGAGGGCAGAATTATCTTTCTCAAGGACTACCTGGAGTACCTGCTCAAGAACGACCGCCCCCTTCCGCCGGATTTTCCAACCTTCGCCAGGGAGATTATGGGACTGGACGACAGGGGGGGATTTATACACATACGCATCTGGCACGAGGGGAGCGAACTCGTGGAGTTTGCCCAGGCGATGGGATACGAGTACAGGATAGACCACTATGACTGAGGAGGACTTCCTGGTCGGAGAGGCTCTGGTTGGAGAGGAGCCTGAAGTGGCGCACATAGATTTGATAGTCGGGAGGAAGAGCGGCCCGGTGGGCACAGCCTTTGCAAACTCCTTCGCCCAGCCGCGAGCGGGGCATACGCCTATCCTGGGCGTAATCCGCCCCAATCTGCCTGCGAAGCCGGCGACGCTTATCGTGCCCAAGGTGACGATACGCAACCTGGAGGATGCAGAGAAGATGTTCGGCCCCGCACAGAGCGCCGTCGCAAAGGCGGTGGCGGACGCGGTGGAGGAGGGCATAATCCCCAGAGATAAGGCGGAGGAGCTTGTGGTAATAGCCTCTGTTTTCATCCACCCCCGCGGGAGAGACTACCAGCGCATATACCGCTACAACTACGCCGCGGCCAAGCTGGCGCTGCGCAGGGCGATGCAGCGCTTCCCGTGTATAGATAAGGTTTTAGAGGAGAAGGATAAGTCTATGCATGCCATGATAGGATTCAGAATAAACAACCTGAAGCATCCGCCCTACCTGGAGGTGGCCCTGGATATACCCGACTGGCGCAGGGTTGAGGGGATAATAAGGGCGCTGCCGCGGAGCGACGCCATAATAATCGAGGCTGGCACGCCGCTTATAAAGCGCTACGGTGTGGAGGTGGTGCAGAAAATTCACCAGCTCCGCCCCGAGACGGTAGTCGTTGCCGACCTCAAGACCCTGGACACGGGCAACCTTGAGGCGCGAATGGCTGGCGACGCCACCGCCGACGTCATAGGCTTCTCAGGCTTGGCGCCGCTCAAGACCATGGAGAAGTTCATCGAGGAGTGCAGGAAGGTGGGAGCGCTCTCGCTGATGGACACCCTGAACGTTCCTGACCCCGTGGCGGTGCTGAAGAAGCTTAAGGTAAAGCCGGACATCGTGGAGCTTCACAGAGCTATAGACGTGGAGCAGACGCAGGAGAGCGAGTGGGGCAGCATCGCAGAGATAAAGCGAATTTGCGGAGAGAAAACCCTGGTTGCGGTTGCTGGCGGGATTCGCGTAGAGCGGGTTAAGGAAGCACTCGCCTCGGGCGCAGATATCCTCGTAGTAGGACGTGCGATTACCGCCGCAAAGGACGTAACCGGCGCCGCGAGGGCCTTCCTGAAGGAGATGGGCGTCACAGAGGTGGACCAGTTCAGAATAATGACAGACTTCTAAAAAAAGCTCCTCACCAGTAGGTCCTGAGGAGGTCGTCCTCGGTGAGCTTCCTCACCCTGCGGGGGTCGTAGACCTGCGCAGCCTCGCCTTCTCCTCCGTAACCGTGGGTTCCGCAGTTGCCGGCGCACATTCCCATTTTATACTCACCCCTGGTTATTTTAACCTGTGGTTAGGAAAATAACGTTGCAAATATTTTGCAAACTCGGGGCCTTGGCTGCAATCCCCCCACCGGAGGCTGCGACACTTTTTGTTGTTATCAAACCCACTATTGCTATGCCCGGAAATCCGCCCTTCAGGCTCTACAACACGCTGACGCGCAGGAAGGAGCGCTTCGTGCCTCTTCGCGAGGGCGAGGTGAGGATGTACACCTGCGGGCCCACGGTGTACGACTACGCCCACATAGGCAACTTCCGCGCCTATGTGTTCGCTGACCTGCTGCGCAGGTTTCTGAAGTACCTGGGCTACCGAGTGGTGCAGGTGATGAACATCACCGACGTGGACGACAAGACAATAAGGCGGAGCCGTGAGCTTGGGATAAGCCTGCGCGAGTACACGCGGCGCTACGAGCGGGCGTTCTTCGAGGACATAGAGAGGCTGAACATAGAGCGGGCGGAGCACTATCCGCGAGCCACTGAGCACATTCCGGAGATGGTGGCGCTGATTCAGAGGCTCCTGCAGAAGGGCTACGCCTACCGCGGCGAGGACGGGAGCATATACTTCGACATCTCAAAGTTTAAAGACTACGGCAAGCTCTCGCGGCTCAAAATTAAAGAGCTTAAGCCGGGGGCGAGGGTGAGGCAGGACGAGTACGCCAAGGAAGAAGCTCGCGACTTTGCGCTCTGGAAGGCGTGGAGCGAGGAGGACGGCGAGGTTTACTGGGACACCCCCCTCGGTAAAGGCAGGCCCGGGTGGCACATAGAGTGCAGCGCCATGAGCATGCGCTACCTGGGCGAGACCCTGGATATACACGCGGGCGGGGTGGACCTGATCTTCCCGCACCACGAGAATGAGATTGCCCAGAGCGAAGCAGCTACGGGCAAAACCTTTGTGCGCTACTGGGTGCACAACGAGCACCTGCTGGTGGAAGGGCGCAAAATGAGCAAGCGCTACGGCAACTTCTACACCCTCAGGGACCTCCTCGCGAAGGGCCACGACGCCCTCGCGATCCGCTACCTGCTGCTGGCGACGCACTACCGCAGGAAGCTCAACTTCACCTTTAAAGCCCTGGAAGATGCCACTCGAGCGGTGGAGAGGCTCAGCGACTTTGCCGCAAGGCTTGAAAGCTATTCTGCAGGCGCTCAAAAGCCCACGAAGCTTTCCAGGCATGTTGAGCATGCAAGGCGGGAGTTCGAGTCCGCGCTTTGCGACGACCTCGACGCACCGCGCGCGCTTGCCGCCGTCTTCAGGCTCGTGCGCGAGGCGAACAGGGCGATGGGCAGAGGCGAGGCAAGCATGGAAGATGTGAAGGCGGTAAAGCGCTTCTTCGCAGACTTCAACCGCATCTTCGCGGTTGTGCGAGAGCGCAGAGGGGAGCTGCCTCCGGAGCTTATGAAGCTGATACGCGAGCGCGAGGAGGCGAGGAAGAGGCGCGACTTTGCCACCGCCGACGCGCTCAGGGAGGAGCTTTTGAGGCACGGCATAGCTGTGGAGGACACGCCCCGGGGCACGCGCTGGAGGTGGAGAAAATAGTTCAGAGGTTAAAAGGCGGAGCTTAGGCAGGTGAAAGCATGGTGGAAAAGGAGGCTGTGGTAAGGGCGCTGAAGGAGATAATAGACCCCCACACAGGGATAAGCGTGTACGACATGGGCTTAATAAAGGACCTCGAGGTGAGCGACGGCGAGGTTTCCCTTACTTTCGTGCCCTCCTCGCCCTTCTGCCCCCTCGGGGTGCAGCTGAGCATGCAGATAAAGGAGAAGCTTGAGAAGCTGGAGGGGGTTACGAAGGTAAAGATACGCGTCTCCGGGCACGTGCAGGAGAAGGAGCTCACAGAGATGCTCTCAAAGTAGGCCATCGGTACCCCCATCTCCAAAACGAATAATTTCACTACTCTATCGCTGCTCGAAACGATTAACGATTTTAAGTAGAACTTATTTGGTTTTTATCTTGCACTTTTTTGATGAGATCGATCAAAATATCACATTCCTCATCAGATAATTCAATTCTATCCCCCGGTTTCCTGTTTGTTAACTTTTCGATCAATTTTTTCTGTTCATCTGTAAATTTGATTTTATCTTTTGTAAATCTGTCGTAAATCATTTTAGTAACAACAGCTATAGTAGAACCAATAGAAGCTCCGCGTATTCTTCTTTTATCAATAGCATAACCTGCTATTGCACCGCCAATGGCAGCCAATATCTCTCTTTTTTCATTTTCAGATTTTTGATTTAACCATTGTAGTAACATTTTTCATGTTATGCACTATTTCGTATAGAACATTTTTTGCAAACATTATTGAAGTATGAAAATTTAAGTGACTTTCACTTAAACTCACTTAAACCCGGTGCCGGTTTTCTCCTGCTTCTCCGCTCACTTAAACACTGTAACCCGAGATATGAAAATTGTTTTTATTTCACCAATGTGGGGAGGTGTTTGTATGTTTTATGATTTTAAGAGGAGAGTGGAAAATCAGCTCAGGTTGCTCGGGGAAGAGGAAGGACTTGAAGAGAACAAGGAGCTGGTCAGGGAGTTTGCGGAGGAAAGAATGTACGGTGAGAAGGTGGTGTCTCTTGGAAGGGTTTTTGCCGAGATCTATCACCTGCGTTTTGCGGTCAGGGCTTTGAAAAAGAGCTTTCTTTACTGCGAGGAAAAGGACTTCAGGAGGCTCATCAGAGAAAGGCGGGATGCCGGTGCCGGACAGGAGACGCTTGCGGATTTCGCCGATACATTACGCAGATTCATGCAGTTCGTCAGGAAGCGCTACGGATACCCTGAAGGGCACTCCTGCGCAGGCATCCCGGCTTTCATGCTCGCTCTCTTCAGGTACCCACCAGAGGTAGCGAATCTGAAGGTTCGGCGGGAGTCGACCAAGAAAAAGGTTGCGAGGAAGATGAGGCGGCTCCCGGCAAGTGACGACGTGCCCTGGGAGCTGGTGAAGTTCGCGACGAACAAAAGGGATGCCGCGTTGCTGGCGCTCTTCGCGGAGAACGGGAACAGGGTCGGAGGGATAGGCTCTCTCCGCGTGGGCGATGTGGTGCTGAACGGGCACATCGCAGAAGTTTACATTGAAGACAAAACGATGGACGGCGAGCCTGTGATATTCACCAGGGCAACGCGCTATCTCAAGGAGTGGCTGGAGATTCACCCTGCAAGCAATAATCCAGAAGCTCCTCTGTGGATATGCTTGAGGAATAAGAGCATAAAGCCCATATCCTACATCACTCTTTATCGCGCTTATAAGCGCGCGGAGGCGCGTTACAACGCCTATGCCAGGGCTCATGGTTTACCTGAGGTGCACCTTTCACCCAAGTTCTTCCGCTGCATAACCACGCGCAGGGACATCAAGCGCGGCGTGCCTCCGGAGATAATAAAGCGCCAGCGCGGCTGGAGCCCAACATCAGCGATGCCCGGCTACTACGCCGCATTCTCCGCGAACGACGTGAGAGAGTACTTCGAAAAAGAGGGGCTCACCTTCGTTTGTCCGAAGTGCCGCGAGCCCTACAATGAGGGGGACAACTTCTGCATCCGCTGTGGCGAGCCGCTCAACGACTCTGCGAGGGAAATGTTGAGCAATGTGGAGCGCCTGATTGTGGCGGTTCTTCAGGACGATTCGCTGAGAAAGCTAGTTTTTGAGAAGCTTGGTCGAAACCCGCATGGTTTCTCCCACGCCACCCGGAACTCTGTTCCGGGTAGCTGATGAAAAAGGAGGCAAGGGCATGAGTGGAAGAGGTAAAATTGTTGGGGCTGTGCTGAAGGAGCTGAATGAGAAGCGGCTTGAGAGCGCAATCGAAGAGCTACATCCAATCTTCAGAAAGTGGATGGAGGCTTCGTGGAACCTTCTGGAGGCATGGAAGTCCTGGACGCTTATCAAGGGTGAGCTTGAAGTCTTCCTCCTTTATCGCCACTTTTACCGCAGAGCCTGGATAGAGGAGCGCAGAGTTGAGTGGCTCCGCGGGAGTGAAACGCTGAGTAACCTCCTCTCGGCCAAGGCGGTGCTCAGCGTGGCCGTGATGAGGCACAATCCTATGGAGCTTGAAATCCGCGTCGGCTACGGCTTCCGCGAGATGTGCATCGATGCCGTACCCTTACTCCACTTCAGCGACTGCCTGCACCTTGAGAGTGAGAAGCACCTCGAGGAAATAAAGGAGGCGGTGCTGAGCAGGTTCAGGAGCTGGAAAGAAAATCACTTTTCCGCCACTCTACCGCAAAATGCTAATAGTGGAAAACATACTGACAAGGAGGGTTGAGGGGATATGCAGCAGTTGAGTCTCTTCCGGGACTTGACTGTGTTCGACCCCGACT
>WANX01000012.1 GCA_015521565.1 Candidatus Hydrothermarchaeota archaeon | reverse complement strand
TCGCCCCTCCGGTGCGCTGGTGGCACACCGCCACGCCGCAGCTGCCGCCGATTCTGGCCAGGCTGCGGTTGGCAGCACCGAGGTCGCCGCGCTCAATATGCTCTCCAAGCCTCTGAAGCTCATCCTCCGCGACCATGAACTGCAGGTGCTGTTTTCCAGCCTTCTCTATGGCACGCTGGTAAACCGCAAGCAGGGCAGAATATCGCTCTCTGGCGGTCTTCAGGTCGCCCTGTTCAATCGCCTTTTTCAGGGCGGAGTACTCCTCCTCGAAGCTGCTCTGAATTTCCTTTGCCTCAACTATCTTCTCCTTTTCTGGTACGGACTGCTCGGTCTTCTGCGCACAGCCCTGGAAGAGCAACAGCAGCATGAGCACAAACAATACCCGCTTCATGATTGGCCTCCTGAGCTCTCTACAGTTTTAGCTGTAGCATCGTATCCTAACAATTTTAAGCATTAGCCGATAAAATTTTTATTGGAGCAGACAGAGGAATACGCCATGCCTCTGCTGGAAGTGCAGGGAGTGAGCAAGAGCTTTTCTGGAATAGTGGCGCTGAAGGATGTGGAGCTCCACCTGGAGGAGGGAGAGATTCTCGGCCTGGTGGGTCCAAACGGGGCGGGCAAAAGTACGCTGATAAACATCATCTCAGGCATCTATCGCCCTGATAGAGGCAGAGTAACCTTTATGGACAGGGACATAACCGGCATGCCGCCCCACAGGATATGCAGCCTCGGAATTACCAGAACCTTCCAGAATGTGGAAACCTTTCCAGAGCTCACCGCCATTGAAAATGTGTTAATAGGAGCCCTTTTCGGCAGTGGTAAAGCCTCCATGCACGAGGCTCATGAACGTGCTCTGGAGGTGCTCCGCTTTGTGGGATTCCCCCTGGATAGGCTTGAGGAGAGGGTTAAGAATCTGAATGTGGGTGAGCTCAAGAAGCTTCAGCTTGCGAGGGCGCTTGCCACCCGGCCAAAGCTTCTCCTTCTGGACGAGGTGACCACGGGCTTAAATCCAAGGGAGAGCAAGGATGCTGTTAAGATGATAAGGAAGATAAGGGACAGCGGGGTTACGATACTGATGGTGGAGCACATAATGAGGATAATTATGGGGGTGAGCGACCGCATAGTGGTGCTGAACTACGGGGAGAAGATAGCGGAGGGCACCCCCGGGGAGGTGGCAGGCGACGAGCGCGTAGTGGAGTCCTATCTGGGCGAAGCCTATTCTGTCGAGGGATGAAGATGCTGAGCGTAGAGCAGGTAAGCGCAGGCTACGGCTCGCTTCGTGTGCTCTGGGATGTTAGCCTGCAGGTGGAGGAGGGGGAGATAGTCTCCATTATAGGTTCCAACGGCGCCGGAAAGAGCACCACCATAAAGGTTATAACAGGCCTGCTCAGCCCAGAGGCGGGCAGGGTTAGCTTCGAAGGCAGGGACATAACCACAATGCCGCCCCACATGCGGGTGGAGAGGGGCATCGCCCTTGTGCCCGAGGGGAGGGAGATTTTCCCCAAGATGACGGTGCAGGACAACCTGCTGCTCGGCGCCTACACGGTTAAAGACAGGCATGAGATTGAGGAAAGGCTCACGCGGGTTTATGACATCTTCCCGAAGCTGAAGGAGCGGGAGAGGCAGCTTGCGGGCACGCTGAGCGGCGGGGAGCAGCAGATGCTTGCAATAGCTCGAGCGCTGATGGCAAAGCCCAGGCTTTTAATTCTGGACGAGCCCTCGCTGGGGCTTGCACCGATTGTGGTCATTAAGGTCTTTGAGACCATAGAGAGGCTCAACCGTGATGGGGTGACTATTCTGCTATCGGCACAGAATGTGTACCGCGCCCTGGAGATATCCTCCCGCGCCTACGTGATGGAGAGTGGCAGGATAACTCTCTCTGGAAGAGGAAGCGAGCTTCTGAGCAACCCATATGTCAAGGAGGCATACCTGGGGGTTTAGCTTGGCGGAGGTGTATATCCTCGGTGCGGGGCCTGCGGGTGCAGGTGCGGCGGCTGAGCTGGAGAGGCTGGGAATAGATTACATTTTAATAGACAGGGCGAGCTTCCCCAGGAGCAAGCCGTGCGGGGGTGTGCTGCCCTGGCGCGCGGTGGAGGAGCTCCGCCTGCCCGGGGATGTGGCAGAGCGCTGGCTTGAAGGTTACCGCATCTTCTCCCCCTCCCTCGAGAAGGTGGAGAGTCGCTTTCCATCGCGAGGAGCAGTTGTGCGCCGCTCTGCTCTGGACGCCTATCTGCTGAGTTTGCTGGAGAAGAAGCCCTCCCGGGTAAGGGTGGTACGGGTGAGGGAGAAGGCAGACCGGGTTGAGCTGCTCACAGATGATGGCAAACTCAGCGCAGATTACTTAATTGCCGCCGACGGGGCCAACAGCGTGGCGAGGCGGAGCCTGGGGATACACTACACAAAGCTTGCGCTTGCATGCCAGTATGTGCTCGAGCTTCCGGAGGGGGCGGTGGAGGAGCGGATAGGCGGCTGGTTTGAGGTGTATTACCTGTTCTCCCGGGGATACGGCTGGCTCGCACCGCTTCGCAGCTGCGTTAAGGCGGGGATAGGAGGTCTTGGAAGCTCCTTCTCACGCCGTGCGTTGGACAGTTTTATCAGAGCCACCCCAGTGGCGGAGAAGCTTGCGGGTGGGAAGGTAATCCGCTATCAGGCACACCGCATACCGATGCAGGGTCCCGCTGAGAGGCTCGCCACAGAGCGTGCAGTTTTAGCCGGCGACGCAGGGGGGTTTGTGTTCCCCGGCACCGGAGAGGGGATATACTACGCAATTAAGAGCGGTGCAGCGGCGGCGAGGGCTGTTGCTCAGGCGATGGAGGGGGATGCGCTTGCAGGGAGCTACGAGGAGGAACTGAAGGGCGCAGGTCTGCTCTCTCTGCGCGGGGTGCACTTCCTGGAGGAGGTACTCGCCTCGCCAGAGCATGCGGAGCGCTACGTGCGCAGGCTGAAGAAGCTTTTCCAATAACTCTTGCAGTGGTCGCCTTTTGGGGGAGGCGTATTCAGGTGATATTTTGAGGTTTGAAGATTTGAAGCTGAAGGAGGAGGTTGCGAGGGCGGTCGCGCAGTTCGGTTTCTCGCGCACAACATGGATTCAGGCGAAGGTTATACCTCCCGCGCTTGAAGGCAGGGATGTGATAGGCGAGGCGCCCACGGGCTCGGGTAAGACCCTGGCCTTTGCAATACCCATCGCCGAGAGGTTGAATGGCAGCAACAATGTGCAGGCGCTGGTGGTAACACCTACCAGAGAGCTGGCACTGCAGGTGAGCGGGGTGCTGGCCCGCACCATGCGCTACATGGGGGTGCGTGTTGCAACAGTTTACGGAGGCGTAGCAATAGAGCCCCAGATTCGGGAGCTCAGAAGTGCGGGCGTGGTGGTGGGCACACCCGGAAGACTTCTCGACCATCTGCGCAGGGGCACACTCAGGCTGGACAGGGTTAAGGTGCTGGTGCTGGACGAAGCTGACCGCATGCTGGATATGGGATTCATCGAGGATGTGAGGAGGATAATCAAGCGCACACCCGGCAGCAGGCAGACGCTTCTCTTTTCGGCCACCATACCACCACAGGTGAAACATCTTGCCCGGCGCTTTATGCGCAACCATGTGCATATCCGCAGCAGAGGTGATAAGCCTGAAATTGAGGAGTGCTTTATCGAGGTTCGCGAAGGTGAGAAGTTCCAGCTGCTGCTGGCTCTGCTTGAGAGAGAAAGGCCGAGCTCTGCAATAGTTTTCTGCAACACAAAGCAGATGGCGAGCATACTGGCCGCCAATCTGAGGAGGCACGTGAGCGCAGCGGCCATCCACGGGGACATGACCCAGGCGAAGCGCGAGCACGTTATGCGGCGCTTCCGCGCAGGTGAGCTGCGCATCCTCGTCGCAACCGATGTCGCCGCTCGCGGCATAGACATACCCCGGGTGAGCCATGTTTTCAACTACGACATCCCGAGCAGCGCCGACGACTACACCCACAGGATAGGCAGGACCGCACGCGGGGGAGCGAGGGGAAAAGCCTTCTGCCTCCTCGCCCCGAGCCAGCACGACAGCATGCGCCGCGTGCACAGAAGCTTTCCGCACATCGCGAGGAGGGATTTTGAAGCAGAGCTCTCACGCTACCCGGCGCTGGACCCCCGGCAGGGAAGGCTGCGAAAGCGGAGAGGTCCCGGGTTTTCCAGAAGGCGCGGGGACGGACGCAGGTGGTAGGCTATTCCTGACTCACTATCTCGACTATCGCACTAACGGGCAGGCGGAGTACCTCGCCCCTCTTCTCCCCCTTCTCCACCCTGAATTCGGCCACACCTTCCTCAGGGAAGTCGATTCTACGCGTTATGTAGTCCCTTTCTTCACCTCCGCGCCTGACCCTGACCCTGAAGGCGACACTGCGGTAGCCTGCGATGTAGGCGATGTCGGCGAAGCCAAAACCCTCGCCCGCGATTCTTCCATTCTCGCACAGCAGCATTATCGTGGCGATGTGCTTCCCGCTCCTCAGGCAGACGTCGAGGATGCCCATGGTAAGCTGAGCGGGGGCTAACTTCCGCAATTGTGTCAAGGCTGATGAGTGCACGACTTTAAAATAGTGCAGCGGCAGCGAAGGGTTTTTTATAGTTGTTATTGTAATACTAAGTAATATGATACTAAATTTTGTTGACAGAGAAAAGGAGCTGAGGATGCTAAGGAGCACCGGGGAGAAGATTGTTCTGATTTACGGGAGGAGGAGAGTTGGCAAAACCAGGTTGATAAAGGAATTTATAAAGAATAAGGAATCTTTCTATTTTCTATGTCAGAAGAACAGTATAAAGGCCGAGTTCGACAGGTTCCTGAAAAAATTTAACATGACACGGCACGAATACATTGAAGCTACAGATCTTGAAGACTTCTTTGAAAAAATAAAGGACAGGGATATCATTATAGTGCTGGACGAGTTTTCATATTGGGTTGAGAAGAACCCTGAGATTCCTTCTGTTTTTCAGTACATTGTGGACGAAATCCTGCCTGATTCTAAATTAAGAATAATACTGTCCGGCTCATTGATAGGCACATCTGAATCCCTGCTCGCCTACAGACAACCCCTCTATGGAAGAATCAAATTGAGAATAAAACTGTCTCCTTTAAAATTTAAGCACACAGGGAGGTTTCTACCCGGATATAAAATAGAAGACCTCGTAAAAGTGTACGCCTGTGTGGGCGGGATACCCGCATATTTAGAGGAATTCGCCAGATATAAATCCTTTGAAGATGGACTGAAAAACATACTTCTAAACAAATTCGGTTATCTTTATGACGAAACTGAAAGATTGCTGAAAGATGAGTTGAGAGAGCCAGAGATATACATGAGAATCCTTGAAAGTATAGCGTCTGGAGCAGTCACCTTGGGAGAGATATCCTCAAAATCCTTTGTTGCGATAACCAACCTTCCGAAATACCTCAAGGTTCTGGAGAAAATGGAAATCGTGAAGAAGGCCATGCCGGTTGTTGGTAAATCCAGAGGCGTCTGGAAAATAAACGACAACTACTTCAACTTCTGGATAAGGTTCGTTTACAGGTACAGGGAAGAGATCGAACTTGAAACCTATGTGTTTGATGAGGCAGAGTTCAACAGGTATCTCGGAGTAGTGTTTGAGGATATTGCAAGGCAAACTCTTGCAGAGCTTTTGCAAATGCAATTCACAAAAATAGGTGGGTGGTGGCACAAGGATAAGGAGATAGATGTTGTTGCCCTGAACGAGAAAACAAAGGAGATTTTGTTTGCTGAGTGTAAATGGCAGAGCAGGGTAAACGCCAAAAGGATATGTGGAGGGTTGGTTGAGAAAAGCAGGCATGTTGTCTGGAATAACGAAAAAAGAAAAGAGTCTTTTGCGGTTTTTGCAAAATCATTCAGCAAACGTATTGATGATTTTGAGGGAAGGAAGGTGTACTGCTTTGATCTGAAAGACCTGGCTGCTAAATACGGGTAAAGAACTGCAGCCAAAATCGACAAACCGGAATTTAAGGGGTCTGTGCAAATTCGGGTCTCCTGACCCGGGCTATACCACAGCCCCTGCCCACGGAAAAGTTTATATTATATGATAAATCATGATAATTCACCTCTGTGAGCAGGTGGTATTATGGTGCTCAAGGACTTTCTGAAGCCGAGCCTTGAGGCTCTCATCGAGGATAGCAATGTGGTTAAGGAGGAAAAGCCCCTAAAGAACCTGGCTTATGTTGCCCTGCCCTGCCAGATTCAGGCGGTGCGGAAGGCGCAGTTCTTTGAGTTCAAATCGAGGCAGGAGTGGCCCCGCAGGATAAAGGTAATCCTGGGCCTCTTCTGCGCCGAGAGCTTCCCCTACCGCGAGCTGGTGAAGCTCGTGGAGAGCAAGGGGATGAGCATGGATAAAATCAAAAAGTGGGACATAAAGGGCAAGCTGCTCGGCTACCACAGCGAGGGTGTGCTCAAGATACCCCTCAAGGAGGCGAAGAAGTACGCCAGGGAGAACTGCCACTACTGCATCGACTACACCGCGGAGCTCGCTGACATAAGCGTCGGCGCTGTGGGCTCGCCCAAGAAGTGGAACACCGTCATCGCAAGAACCCCCCAGGGGCTTGCTATAGTCGAGGGCGCGATACGCGAGGGCTACCTCGAAACGCGGGAGGTTAACGAGGGCGAGGGCGGTCTTGCTTTGCTCAGGAAGCTCTCAAAGCGCAAGTTTAAGGGTGCGCTCAAGAACAAGGCGAAGAAGGAGAAGAAGGGCGCCAGGGTGATGCACCTCGACACGACGCACGAGCGCGATATGGAGAAGCTGCTCGCGCACATGACGGTGGAGCACCGCATCGACGAGCTTCTGCGCGACGTGGTCGAGCCAGGGCTGTGCGTCACCTGCGGCGCCTGCGAGGCGAGCTGTGCGGAGAAGATTATAAAGATGGACGAGGAGGGCATGCCTCAAAAGCTTAAGGACTGCGAGTCCACCGACTGCGGGCGCTGCTATGCTCTCTGCCCGCGCACCACCCTGCCCATAGATTTGATAGAGGAGCACCTCTTCGGGAGCAGGCGCTACCAGTTTGAGAAGCGCATCCTGGGGCAGTACATGGCAATCTTCACCTGCCGCGCCGCGAGCAATGGGATAAGGAAGCGCGGTCAGGATGGAGGCGTTGCCACCGCCCTGCTCAAGTACATGCTGGACCACGGCATAGTGGATGCTGCAGTAAGCGTTACTCAGGGCGAGAAGCCCTGGTATCCGGTTAACCACGTCTCAACCTCGATTGAGGACCTGCTCAGAAGCGCGGGCACCATATACAGCACCGCCCCAACGATAGTGGCAGCGAAGCGCGCTCTGACGCAGCACGAGGAGTTCTCGAAGTACTACAGCTTCCTCACATCGAAAGGCTTCCTGCCCGAGCTGGAGATAGCCATGCAGGAGGCGGCGAGGGCAAAGAAGGGCGAAGAAGTGGTTGAGATAGACGAGGAGGAGCTCAGGCGAAAGCGCGAGAAAATAGAGGCTGTGCTTCAGCGCATCTCAAAGCCGGCGGTGAAGATGATGATAGAGCAGGGCAAGCATGAGAAGGCTGTAGAGATGCTGGTGAAGGAGAAGTGAGTATGAGGATAGGGGTGCTAAAAACAGGGAACATCGCAACATCGCTGGTGCTGGAGCTTCTCCTGGATGAGCGCGCCGACCGCGGGGACATAAGCGTGGAGGTGTTCTCCACGGGCGCGAAGATGCAGAGCAAAGACGCCGAGAAGCTGCTCTCCCGCGTTGAGCTGGGCGAATACGACCTGCTCCTCTACGCAACTCCAAACCCCAGCGCAGCCGGGCCGAAGAAGGTTATAGAGGCGCTCTCCGGCAGGCGCGCCATTGTTATAGGCGACGCCCCCGGGGTTAAGATTAAGGAGAAGCTGGAGGAGTACGGCTTAGGCTACATCTTAATTCTTGCGGATTCCATGATAGGCGCAAGACGGGAGTTTCTCGATGCCACGGAGATGGTGCTCTTTAACGCGGACATGCTCCGGGTGCTCGCCGCCACGGGTGCGATGCGCCTGGTGCAGGAGGAAATCGACGCAGCCATAGAGGCTTTGAAAAAGGGCGGGGAGTACCTTCCGCGTGTTGTGGTTAGCGGAGCAAAGGCTACCGCGCGGGGAAGGTTCGCAAATCCCTACGCCCGAGCCAAGGCGCGCGCCGCCTACGAGGCGGCTTCGCTTGTGGGAGAGCTGAACGTCAAGGGCTGCTTCGTCGTAAGGGAGGCTGAGAAGTACATACCCCTCGTCGCGAGTGCGCATGAGCTTTTGAGAAGCGCCGCTAAGCTGTGCGACGAAGCGAGAGAGCTGGAGAAGGGCAGCGACAGCGTGGCGAGAACGCCCCACGCGAGGAGCGGCGAGGTGCTGAGCAAGCGCAGGCTTCTGGAGAAGCCGGAGTAGTTCGGCAGTCACTGTGCAAAGAACTCCTCACTCCAGTCTATTTTGCCAGGTCTGAATCTCTCCCCCTCACCTTCCAGGATTTGGGCTATACACCCAGCCACCTGCTCTGGAGTGAGGTGCGAGGTGTCCACCTCGTACACTCTGCTGTGCATCTCGATGCTCTCAATCAGGCACACGTCCAGCGCCTCGGCCTCCAGGTTCTCTCTTATCTTCTCTTCAGAAAACCCCTTTTTCCTCAGCCTCCTTTCCAGCTCAGCCGGAGCGCAGCGCAGCACCACAACCGTGGCACCGCTGAAGGGCAGGAGATGGGCCAGGTGTCCCTCTATTACAACATCTCCCGTAGCCAGAGGACGCACAACCTCAAATAGCCTCTCCGGGTCCACCTCAACACTTTCTCGCTCCTCGTCATATCCCGAAGCAGCTTCCTGTGCCAGGTTACTCAGGCGAATTAGCTTGAAATTTCTCCTTCTGGCCACCACTTCTGCCACAGTGCTCTTGCCGGTGCCCGGTGTACCGGTAATAATAAGTATCATTTCTGATTCTCTTCACCGGAGGTACGCCTGAAACCGAGCGCCTCCAGGTCGCGGTAGATAATTGTGCGCGAAACTCCGAAGACCTCTGCCACGCGCGCAACATTTATCACCGAGGGGTCGTTGTTCAGAAGCTCCAGGGCGCGCTTTATGCGCTCCCTCCTTATCTCAGCATCCTTAACCTCCTCCAGCTCCTCCCTGTTAATCGCCACTATCATTGTGGTGTACACTCTGCCCGGAAGCGGTGTATCGATGGTTTTTGTGTAAACACTCACTATTTCTCCCCGCTTGTTCTCCAGGAACGAGTTGATGAGGTTTGCGGCCTTCATGACCGACTGCTCCCTGGAGTAGCCCCTGACGTTGACACCCACCACCTCCTTCTTCCTGGGCTGGCTTCCGTTTATGGCCAGGGTTATGTTGACGCTCGCCCCGGATACGCCCAGATTTATCTCGTACTCGGCGCTGGTTATCACCCCGTCCACCTTCTTCAGCTCCTCATTTATACTATCCACAGCTTTGTCGAGGGCGGAGCCCACATCCACACCCGTGGCAGTCTTGCTGATAATCTTCATCACTACAAGAATGCGGAGGCAGCATATAAATAGTTACCTAAAGCTGCGAGGTTATCCTGAAGTGGAGCTTCGCATACCTTGCAAGCGCCTCTCTGCCATGCCTCCTTATCAGCTCTCTGGCTGCAGCTCTGACATGGGTGCTTCCCCGGGGAAGCTGCAGCCCTGCTTTTCTGGAGAGCGCCTCCTGTTTGTGGATGAACTCCGCCCTGGCGAGGAGTGCGGCGGCAGCCACGGCAGGATGGCGCTCGGCGCGCTCCTCAAACACCACCTTTCTGCCAAGCTCCCCCTCCAGATGGGAGAGCACCACTTCTGGCGAGGCGAATCTGTCTATCACAATCCTCCGTGGAGAGCACTCCTCCTCCAGGCGCTTAACCGCCTGGGCATGCATCCAGCCCAGTATCTCGTTCAGGTTGTACCTGCCGCCTGTGGCTCTGTGAAGCCTGTTGTAGCGCAGGGGAGAGATCCTCACCACCACGTGGGGAAGCTTCCTGACCTCCTTCTCCAGTGTGAGTAGCCGTCTGATGCTCAGCCCCTTTGGGTCCCGGAGTCCGAGCCTTTTGAGCTCTTCCTCTTCGCCGCACACGCAGGCGACGACCAGGTAGCCGAAATAGTCCCCCTTACCCGCTTCATCGCAACCCGCAAGAATCATCGCACCTGCCTCTGCATCTCATAAAGCTGGCGAACCCTCTGCACCGTGTCCGCCTCCTCCGGAGACTTGTCGTCCCGAATTCTAACCACCCGGGGGAAGCGAAGCGCAAACCCGCTGGCGTAGTTGGGAGAGCGCTGAATCTCCTGATATGCCACCTCCACCACCAGGCTCGGCTTCAGCCTGACCACGCCGGCTTCCTCAAACTCTATCAAAGGCTTCAGCCGCTCTGTAAATTCGGCAAGCTGTTCCTCTGTTACGCCGGTGCCGACCCTGCCCACCTCCAGCAGTTCCCCCGTATCCTCGTCCCTGGCAGCCAGGATGTAGCTGCTCAGCCAGCCTGCACGTTTTCCTGTACCCCATATGGCACCAGTGATCACCAGGTCCAGGGTTTCCATTACGGGCTTTACCTTGTACATGTATCCCACCCTGGCGCCGGGTATGTAGGGCGCTCTGAGGTTCTTTATCATCATTCCCTCATGCCCCCTGGCCAGGGCACGGGAGTAGAACTCGTGCGCCTGCCTAACATCGCCGGTGATGAGCTGCTCAGCCAGCTCAAACTTTCCCCTCTCCTCCTCGACAATCTTCTTCAGCGCTCCGCGTCGCTTCTCAAAGGGCAGGTCTATCATCACCTCCCCCTCAAGATAGAGGATGTCAAAGAGGTAGGTCTCGAAGGGTATTTCCCGCACCATCTCTTCCACGTTGTACTTCCTCCTGAACCTGCGCAGAATGTCCTGGAATGCCCGGGGGCGGCGGGTCTCAGGGTCTATGGCGACGGCCTCACCTTCGACTATCGCCTCTTCAGCTTTAATCGCCCTTGCAGCACGACCGGCGATGTCCGGCAGAGCGGAAGTCACATTCTCAAGACGCCGGGAGAATATTCTCACCTCATCTCCACGCTTGTGGATCTGAACACGTGCGCCGTCGTACTTAATCTCCAGCGCCGCCCTGCCCAGCTCCTCGAAGACCTTCTCAATACTGGGCGCCAGCTGCGCCAGCATGGGTCTTATGGGCCTGCCAACCTGCATCTTTATCTCTGCGAGTCCACTCTCTCCATCCCTCTTCGCAGTCCTCGCAACCACCCCAAAGTCGTTGGCTATCATATAGGCGCGCTCCACAGCAGAAACGCTGACATTGAAAGCCCTGGCGATTGCGTCACGGAGCAGCCCCTCGGCAACACCCACACGGAGTTCGCCCAGCACAGTCCTCACAAGGTACTTCCCCTCCCGGGGCGAGGCGCTCGCCAGGAGGTCTGCGAGGGTCCTTATCTTCCTGTCCTGTGACCCGGAACCGGTGGCGAGGGCTATCTTTTTAAATGCTTCGTAAACCTCTCTTACCAGAAGTTTTCTTGAGAAGAGGGTGAGCTGCACCTTCTTTGCAAGCATCTGTTCCACAGCCTGGCCCACGTCGCCGGCCCTCGCAACCTGGCGCTTAACCTCTGCAACCGGAATCCCACATACAAAACTAACGGCTTCGTACAGGAGACCCGGACCCACCCCAAGTTCCAGGTCGCTCCATTCCGGAAAAACCTTCCCTATCAGCAGGCTGGGGATTATTTCAAGCAGCTCCTCGGGAACTTCTCTGAGGAATTCTGCAACTATTTCTGTTTTTTCCAGCTTGCTTGTTGTTGCCTCCAGTGCCTCGTACACGGAGACCAGGCGTGAGTACTCCATAGTAAAAGCTCCACCTACGCCCCATATTAGCTTTTCCAAGGCACTTGTTAACACAGGTATTTGCCCCGCTGGCAAAGTTTAAATAATGGTATTTTCCATTCTTCCACGAAGGAGGCGGTAGCATAGGGCTCACCCATGTGGACAAAAAGGGCGTGAGGATGGTTGAGATATCAGCAAAGCCTGAAGTGAAGCGGGTGGCCAGAGCGAGGGGGAGGATTATCCTCAGGGAGGAGACTGTGAAGAAAATTAAAGCCGGGAAGGTGGAGAAGGGCAACGTTCTAACAACCGCACAGGTGGCAGCGACGCTGGCGGTGAAGCGCACTCCCGGGCTTATACCAATGTGCCATCCGCTCCCCATAACCGGGGTAAGGGTGGAGTTTGAATTTTTCCCATCTGCAGTGGAGGTGGAGGTGGAGGTTACCACTGTTGCGAAGACGGGCGTGGAGATGGAGGCGATTACAGGTGTGAGCGTGGCTCTTCTCACCATATGGGACATGGTGAAGGCGGTTGAGAAGGACGAGCATGGACAGTATCCCACCACCCGGATTACGGATATTCGGGTGGTGGAGAAGGTAAAGGGAGGCGCTGAATGAGTGAGACCACCGCAAGACACAGGGCGGAGGCCCCGGAAAAGGTAAGGGTGGCCGTAATAACCATCTCCGACTCCAAGTTTGAGTACCTCTGGACAAAGAACGAGAAGCTGGAGGAGAAGGAGGATATCTCGGGTAAGCTTATAGTAGAGGCGCTCAGGCAGGCCGGGCATGAGGTTGTGTTCTACACCATTGTGCCAGACCATGCAGAGCTCATCTCCGGCATGGTGGACCACATTATAGAGCGCTACTCACCGGAGGCGATTGTAACCACGGGCGGGACTGGAATTGGCACCAGGGATGTGACTCTGGAAGCTCTGGAGCCAATGTACGAGAAAACGCTGCCCGGCTTCGGAGAACTCTTCAGACAGCTCAGCTTTAAGGAAGTGGGAAATGCCGCGATGCTTACCCGCGCAGCGTGTGGTGTCGTTTCCGGAGTTGTGGTCTTCTCTCTCCCGGGTTCTCCCAATGCAGTGAAGGTGGGCGTGAATCTTATCCTCAGTGAGCTGCCACATCTGGCGAAGCATGCGGGGGGTGGCTGAGGTGCAGGTAATAAGCGTGGTTTCGAGGAGGAGCAATTCGGGCAAGACGACTGTGATTGAACATCTTGTGGCAGAGCTTGCAGGGCGGGGTTACAGGGTCGCCACCATTAAGCACATCCCGAAGGAGAACTTCACCATCGACAGAGAGGGAAGTGACAGCTGGAAACATGCCAGAGCAGGGGCAGGCGCAGTGGTGGCGCTCTCTCCTGGAGAGGCGGCCTTCATATTGAAGACCTCCGGCGAGATGGGTGTAGCCGAGGTGCTTAAGAAGCTGCGCAGTTTGGGAGAATACGACTTTGTGCTTATCGAGGGCTTCAGGAAGGAGAGCTTTCCGAAGATAGTTGCCGCCAGGAGCGAGGAGGACGCACGCTCTCTGGTGGACGATTCCACAATTGCGGTCAGCGGCGTAATCGCGGGCAGGGAAGGAGTACCCGACCTGGGAGTGCCGGTGATAGATGCCACGAGGCACGCGGGAAAGCTTGCCGACCTGCTGGAGAGCGAGGAGCTCAGGGTAAAGAGCGCCCTATCTAAGCTGCCGAAGCTGGACTGCGGGGACTGCGGAAGTGAAAGCTGCCTTCAGATGGCGGAGCGCATTGCAAGGGGTGAGAAGAGCTTCAACGACTGCGTTGTTTTGAGCGCCGGCAGGAGTGTGGAGATTCTGATTTCGGGCAGGAGGGTGCCCATCGGAAGCTTCGTCCAGGGCTTTGTGCGGGGTGTTGTTCTGGGCATGCTCTCCTCGTTAAAGCGCGCCGAGGCAGAGGCGGGAGACGTGGTGGAGATAAGGGTGAGGGTTTAAATGCTCAGGGACAGCTTTGGCAGGCCGCTGACGAGCATGCGCATAAGCATCACCCAGAGGTGCAACTTCCGCTGCAGGTACTGCCACCACGAGGGAATCTCTGGAGCCAGCGGGGATGAGATGACCCCGCAGGAGATAAGGCGGATAGTAGCCCTGGGAGCGCGCTTCGGCGTGCGAAAGGTGAAGCTCACCGGCGGCGAGCCCCTGGTGCGGGAGGATGTGGTGGAGATTGTGGATGAAATCGCCAGGGTTAGAGGAATAGAGGACCTATCAATGACCACCAACGCCTACTATCTCGCCGACCTCGCGCATGAGCTGAAGCGCGCAGGCCTGGACAGGGTCAATGTGAGCCTGGATACGCTGCGCAGCGACGTTTTCAGCTGGATAACCCGGGGTGGCAAACTTGAGAGGGTAATCGCAGGAATAGAGGCGGCGCTGGAGGCGGAGCTGACACCGGTGAAGATAAACATGGTGGTTATGCGGGGTATAAACGATGGAGAAATCCACGAGATGCTGAGCCGCTTCTCCGGCAGCGAGGTTGTGCTTCAGCTCATAGAGCTGGTTGAGACCCAGGGAGATTTTTTCAGACGCTACTTCTTCGACCTCGATGAACTGGAGGAGGAGCTGGCAAGGCGCGCCATCGCTGTGCACGAGCGCAGGTTTATGCACGGGCGCAGGCAGTACCAGCTTAACGGAGCGAGGGTGGAGGTTATCAAGCCCATGCACAACTCGCGCTTCTGCGCCCACTGCACCCGCCTCCGCGTTACTCACGACGGAAAGTTCAAGCCATGCCTCATGCGCAGCGACAACCTGGTGGACTTTCTCACTCCCATGCGCAGGGGAGCGGGCGATGAAGAACTGGAGAGGCTCTTCCTGGAGGCGGTGCTGCGGAGGGAGCCCTTCTTCAGGGAGAGTGGGGAGGGAAAGGTGGGTAATACATTAGACACGGGTTAATTACCGCATATATGACGACCACATTTGCAATCTTGGCTTCCAGGCTCACCACTCCACCGGCGTGGCTCTCTCCCAGTACCACCGGAAAATATCCTTAACCCAGGCTATGAACTCCTCGTCTTCTGACTGGAAGGCGGGGACAATCGCCTCGCTCCTTCCAGCTTCGGGAAGAGAGATGCCCGCCATTCTGTCGTCCACAACCATTACCCTGAGAACCAGGTTCTCATACTTTCTTACTCTGCGGTTTTTCTTAATTTTTCTTATTTCCCAATTTCTTAATCCCAATTTTCTTATAGTTTCCAGATATACATTTTTATTCTGCTCCACAATACTGGAATCGTTTATTATCTTTTCTTTTATTCCGTCAAGACTTCTTTTGAAGCTTGCGAGAACATATTCAGGACTGATAGTTGTGCCAGCTATTACCAGCACCTCTTCTTCTGCCATCTCGAGCCCTTTAAGGGTCTCCAAAATTATAGTGTACTGGTCGGTGAGAACCCTCGCATGACGCAGAACATCTATGCGTCTGATGAACTCCTCCGGCAGATAGTCGATGGGATGGTGCAGGTGTTCCCAGAATCCACCTATAACCTTCAGCTTCTCCTCCATTTCATCCGCATAGCTTAAGAATAATCTTCCTGCAACACTTAGGTAGAACTTTCCATCCCTCTCGGAGAGGAGACCGCCTCTTTTCATGTTCTCCAAGTACCTGCTAACTGTTACATAAGGCTTGGAAACACCCGCCTTCCTGAGATTCAGCCTCAATTCCGATACGGTGGCTGGTTTGCGTCTGAGCATGCGAAGGATTTCCATCCTGTTCTCAAGACCCACCTCTCTCAGGATATTCCACAGTTCCATACTTCCCCTATTAAAGGTATCCGCTGGCAGATAAATTATTTTCTGTGGCAAATTCGTTACATTTTTTGTAAACATTTACATATTAAGTTAGCCGATATTCAAAAGGAATATATAGGGGGTTGAGAGGGAGTTCTGGATATAAATGCGAGGGAGGATGCTGCGATGAGGTACTTTATTGTGGCTCTGCTGGCGCTGGGAATGATAGTTGCAGCAAATGCTGTGGGTGTTGAGAAGGTCGCAGTTTTGGAGGCGAAGGCTGCCGTGCAGACCGGCGGACAGGATTCGATTGCCAGTCTCATTATTAATCCGATGTATAGGGGCCTTCAGCTTAAGCCGGGAGAGGAAGAGGAGTTTACGGTGAAGGTTAAAAACAGGGAGGACAGAGCTGTGGAGCTTGAGCCGAGGCTCTGGGCGATGCCATTCGGTGAGTATGTGCTTGAGGAGGGGTGGGTTAACATCTCGCCCGCTCGCGCCGTGGTCGAGAAGGGAGGTGAGCAGGAATTCACGATAAAAGTAAGCGTGCCGGCTGATGCCGACGTTGGGAGCTATGGTGCTCAGATTATATTCACAAATGAAACCACGCCTTCTATGCCCTACCCCTATCCGAGGATGCCCAGTGCTCTGACGCTAAGTGTGAGTGTGTGGAAGCCCCCCACCGTTGTGGTGAGCAACAACTTCATCCACGACAGGGTGGAGGCGGGCAAAACCTACGAGTATGTGGTAAGTGTGGAGAACCGGGGGAACACAACAATTCCTATGAATCCCAAGTTCGGGGACGAGCGCTACGATGTGCGCTGCGCTGGCATGTACTGCCCCGGAGAGCTGGAGGAAGACTGGATAACAATCACCGCACCTGACAGCATTCCGCCCCACTCCAGGGCAAAAGTAAGGATCGCTGTGAAGCTGCCGGAGTATGCAAGAGGGCAGTACGAGGGACGAATAAACCTCAACATCGAAGATCCTTCCAGACCGGAGTGGCGGCGGTATGACCAGCTTGTGACCCTGAGCCTGCAGGTTTGGCAGAAGCCCTCATCGCCCTATGAGAAGGTGTTCACGGTTAAGGATGGGACAGAGATGCTCAGCGTGGAGGTAAGCGTCAGCGAGTTCGCATATGAGAAGTACGGAACATGCGGCAGGCCCGTTGCAGAGCCCTCCTTCAAAGTGTGGTTTATAGACCCCGGCTCCCGGGAGGTCA
The DNA here is from genome assembly GCA_015521565.1 of Candidatus Hydrothermarchaeota archaeon. Taxonomy (GTDB): domain Archaea; phylum Hydrothermarchaeota; class Hydrothermarchaeia; order Hydrothermarchaeales; family BMS3B; genus Pyrohabitans. The sequence continues at coordinate 4,175 of WANX01000012.1, read as the reverse complement.
GAGTCGAGCCGACAAAGACTGTGATCGCAGAGACTGTGAACCTGGGCTCCTGGGGGCAACCGCCCTGGGAGGCTGAGTGTAGCCCGGGAATGTACTCGGTAGAGCGGATTACCTTCAGGGACACCTTTTTAATTGAAAATCCAGAGGCAGGAACATGGCATCTCTACATCATGCCAGAGAATGCTCAGAAGTTCGAGTACACGATAGAAGTGAAGTAGGTGGCGGAAATTTGGTAAGGGCCCTCCTGCTTCTTCTAATTTTTCTGGCCGGGTGCACAACTGCACAGAAGAGTCATATAAGTAGCAGCAGCCCTCAGGTGCAGGTGGAAGAGGAACTCCCGGAGTTCTATGTTCGGGGTGTTGAGATAGAGGGGGAAAAGCTGGAGGAGATGAAGAACCAAATTATGCGGGCCCTCGTTCCTTTACCTGGAGTGACCTACGAAGCCATAAATGTTACAGCCACAGAGCTGGGCACAGGGCTGAACCTGGAGGTGGTGGCATCCTCCCGGGTCTCCGAGGGTCTCGATATTTACCGCTTTTACTACGACCCCGGCAGCAGGAAAATAACCCTAAAAGGTTACGTGCTGGAGGCAATCCCGCCAACTGTGCGGAGCAAAGCTGTAAGCATAGCTCTGTACAGCGAGGAGATGCAGAGGATACTGAGCGAAAACGCAATAGCGGTGGAGCCCAGAGTTAGAAGGATTCTACCGGAAACCGCTGCAAAGTACTATGCACCGAAGACGCTCTTCAGCGTTACCTGGAGCGATTTTGAAAAAAGGGTTGTGGTTTCCGCCCTTGTGGACTTGGATAACGGCAGGGTGGTTCAGACCTGGACTGGCAGGGGATGAAAACCCGGCAGCTGTGGCAAGCCTGTATTTGATAAAGTTGCATGCCAGCGGAGCCCCTGCTAATATTACACTTTTCCGGCGCTCTTGGAAAAGCTACTTTTAAGCACCGGCATAGCAGAATACAAGCGATGGAATGGCTCAGAAAGGTGGAGGAGTTTGAGAAAGAAGCCGAAGACAGGTTGTTGAGGGGGGAGTACTGTGAGCTTGAAGATTTGGAGATGCAGAGGGTCAGTAAATCAATGAATGTACAGGTGAGGCTGCTGGAGATTCCCGGCATCTACCGTGTTACTGAGCACTACTCGCCGAGGACTGAGCTCAGATACTTTATGGACGGGGTGCAGCGCACTGTGCTCTGGCGCTACTACGATTACGATTCTATCAGGATTCCGTTGTTCCTGCACCTCTCCGGTGCGGTGGTGCTGGAGCGTCTTAAGCCCGGAGTTTTCAAGCCGGTAGAGGAGGGCTACCGCAGCGCAATACTTGTCCCCGAATTCCTCTATAGGGAAATTGGGGACTCGCAGGATGTGGTACCAACCGGAGAAGTCGAACCCTGGAACATCACCGAGGCTGTTGCACTTGCAAAGCTGAAATCTCAGGCTCTGCGTCAGGCACTGGAGCTTGAGGTAATGCACCGCTTTCTGGAGCGCTGCGACGCCCTGCTCATAAAGGATGGCAACATAATAGATACACGGTCTGACTCTGTGGCAGGTATTGTCAAGAGCCACACAACACCCTATCTCCACCGGGTGAATCCATCTCTGCAGCGTCAGGTGTGGAACATGCCACTCTACCACAGGAGCTCTGCCTTCTCGCTGCGTCTGAGCAACGGCTCCCGCGTTGAGAGCTTCTACCTGCGTATTCACGAGCCCCTGGCCCCTGACACAGGGCTAATACGCGTGGAGCATCGTCTCGGCGACTTCGAGGAGCTTGCGGCATGGCTTATTGCGGAGAGCAGGGTTTACTCCAGTGGGAGGCGCTGGCACAGTATGCTCTACCCCATAGAGCGCTGCGAGGCCTACCTCCGCACCCAGCTTCCGGGCAGGAGAAAGCTCAGGGCACTGCTGGGGGTCGCAAAATGAGCGCCATAGGCTATGCGATAGGTACACGCTCCTCTCCGAACACCGCCAACGACTTCTACTTCTGGGTGCCACCTGAGGAGGAGAGCCTGCAGGTAGGCTCTATTGTTAAGGTTGAGAGTCCCGGGAACAGCGCCATCGGCGTGGTTGAGGAGATGAAGAGCTACGCCGATGTGGACGACTTTCTAACCCATGCGCTGCCCCGCGCCAACGACCCGCTTCTGGTGCCTGCCAATAAAGAGCAGAGCATAGTGGTGTGCAGGGCAAGAGTACTCAAGCAGCACAGAGAACGGCCGATTGGTGAGGGGGTGGTGCGCTATCCCACACGGGGTGAGCTGGAGGAGGTGTTCAGCGTTGAGGGCTGCCGCATACCCTTCGGCGTTTTTGTCAACTCCGACGGCACAATGCTCCCTGTGAGGGTTCATGAGGAGTACGTGCTGGGCTATGAGGGGGCGCATGTGAACATCTCCGGCATGAGCGGCCTTGCCACGAAGACCTCCACCTTCCTCTTTCTGCTCGCGTCCATCTTCGCCCATGCGAGGAGCAGGGTTGCCTGCGTCATATTCAACAACAAGAGCGATGACCTGCTCCACATCGACAGGGCTTCAAAGGAGCTCACGAGAGAGGACCTTCTTATATACGAGACCTGCGGTGTCTCACCGGGCGGATTTAAGACGCGCTTCTTCGCGCCCAGCAACTTCTACGGCAGGCCCCAGTCGCTCAGGCAGGAGGCAGAGGTTTTCAGGTGGGGGTGGGAGGAGATTGTGAACTACCTCCCAAGCCTGCTGAAGGCAGCGACCCAGGACCAGAAGGAGAAGCTGGACAACGCCTTCTACGAGCTCAGGCGCATGGCATCGCTTCGAGCGCTTGCCAGTATTGCAGAGGTGCTCGAGTTTATGCGCCGGGAGCTGCTGCTGGAGCAGAAGGCGCCCTCGGAGCTCATCCACGGCACCTATAAGGCCACCTGGGGGAAGCTGTACAACCAGCTCCGTGCCCTTGAAACCAAGTACGATGGACTCATAACGGGCTACGCCGAGGAGGTTGTGGACCTGCCCTTCGACAGCATCGCCGACCGCGAGGTGTGGGTGATTGATATACAGCAGCTGGGCTTCTATCCGCGCAAGCTGGTGTTTGAGCGGGTCATAGACGAGTTTCTCTCCCGCCTGGAGCGCCGCTCCCTGAAGGTTGAGAAGCTGATAATCTTCATGGACGAACTGAACAAGTATGCCCCCAGCAACGCCTCTGCAGAGGTGGCATCGCTGAAGGAGAAACTCATCGATATAGCAGCAAGGGGGCGCAGCATAGGCATTTCTCTCTTCGCCGCGGAGCAGTTTCGCTCAAAGATAGATCAGAACATACTGGGCAACATATCCACCGACATCTACGGCAAAACCAAGGACGCGGAGCTTGCGGAGCCCCTGTATAAAAATCTACCCGAGCAGGTGAAGGGAAGAATCAGAAGGTTCTCCCGCGGCGAAAAGCTTCTTGACCACGAGCTCTTTGAGGCGCCGGTGTTCATCCGCGTCCCACGGCCGCCGTGCATGCTGGGCAGCGAGCTCTCGAGGCTCAGAGCAATGCAGAAGAGCGTGGCCTGAGTGGGCGGGACAGGTTTAAGTAGGATGCCTCCCAATCCAACACCGTGAACCTCTCCAGATTCGCCGAGATTCAGAAAAGGCTCAGCCGGCGTGTGGTGCTTGAAGACCGCTTTGAGCGCGTGGAGCGCATCACCGGCGTGGACGCCGCCTACTCAGGCGAAGTCTGCTTCGCCGCCGCGGTGGTGGTTGAGCTTCCCACGCTGCGCACCCTCGAGGAGAAGACCGCAGCGCAGGCTGTGCACGTGCCCTACATCCCCGGCTTCTTCGCCTTCCGGGAGATGGGGGCTGCGCTTAAGGCTCTTCGCAGACTGCGCTCTGGCTACGACCTGCTCATGGTGGAGGGGCACGGCATCGCCCATCCGAGAGGCTGCGGCTTCGCCTCGCATCTTGGCGTGCTTCTGCGCAAGCCCAGCGTAGGCGTGGCCAAGCGCCTGCTGTGCGGAAGCATTAGACGCATGCCAACGCCGGAAAGGCCAGCAGAGTTGGTGCTCAACCGCAGGGTGGTGGGCTACGCCCTTGAGAGCAACCGCAAGGTTATCTATGTAAGCCCGGGGCACATGGTAAGCCCGGCAACAGCGCTTGAGGTGGTTAAGAAAGCAACTCACGGGCACGCGCTGCCCGATCCACTGCGCCGCGCCCACATGCTCGCGGCGCGGC
>WANX01000011.1 GCA_015521565.1 Candidatus Hydrothermarchaeota archaeon | reverse complement strand
TTCTCCGATAGTAACCCTTGAGTGGGCAAGGGCTATAGTGGAGCAGGCGGATGCAGGGGTAAAAATCTCGCTCATAACCACGGAAGATGTGCTAAAAATGCAGAAGGAGAAGGAATTCAGAAAATACTCTCCTGTTAATCACAAGAATATTGACTTAATAATAAACAACGATATTAAGCTCGGCTTTATGTCCAACATGCACTCGGTCGCGCTTGCCCTCTTCAACGACCGAGGCCTGGATTTTCAGAACATACTGGTGTCAAAGTGCCCGAAAGCTGTGGAATGGGGGAAGAAGTTATTCACGTATTATAAGAAATCTTCAATTATTGCTTTGAAATGAATGAAATGGAAAAATTTACCATGTTATTTCTCAGAAACTTCCACCGCCGGCAGGAACTCCACCTCTCCGCCGAGCGCCTGCCCGGGCAAGCCCCGGGAGAAGCGCACCAGAAGTGCGTCGCCGTGGTGCTTCCACACCTTTCCCACGATTCGCCTGCCGGTTGGTGTCGTGTAAACCACCTTCTTGCCCAGGTAGTTTCCGTCCTGGTAGGGCTTAACTATCCCGTAGCGAGGATGCACCACCCGCCTGCTCTGCCTGAACGCTACAATCCTCCCCTTCATTTTCGAGCACCTCCATCACCCTTCTGAATACCTCCTCTCTGTTATCCTCGCTTATGGTATATAAAACAACGCCCCTTCTCGACTTCAAAGAAGTTATGAGCGGGTGCTTTGACTTAAAGTGGATGCTCGCGAGCACGTGCTTCGGCGAGGAGAACGCCCGCTCAACCGCCCTGATAAAGGCATCGCTGTAGAGCTCCATGGGGCCTATCTCGTCTATGAGCACAAGCTCGCACTCCCTCAGCGCCTGCTGAATCGCCCTCACCCCGACGCGCTCCAGCGCGGCTGTGTCAACGCCGTACCTGCCAACGCGCTTCGCCTTCGGAAAGCCTGCATGCGCAAAGGTGGCGCTTTCCTTCGTAATCAGATTCTCCACATAGAAGCCCACCCTCCGCCCGCGCTCCCTGATCTCCCTCGTAATCATGCCCCCCGCTTTCCTCCCGAGCGCCTGCGCAACTCTTGCGAGCAGCGTCGTCTTCCCGCAGCCCGGCTTGCCTGTGATAAGGATTTTCATGGGAGAATCAGAAAAGTTTCCCGTGGCAATTAATTATCGCCCGCCCTGAGGAGCTCGCTCCAGAAGCCCACATAGTAGCCTCCCTCACAGCTCGCCACCCACCTCCCGAAGGGAAACCACATCACCCTGTAGTCGCAGATAATTATCCCCTCTTCTATGCCCTTTTTTCTGCTCTCCTCCACCAGCCTCTCCAGAACCTCCTCCGACACATTGTAGTGCTCCCTGTAGTAATCCACCGGAACAACACTCCCGTCCTTAAGTCCCTTCTCCCTCAGTATCCTGTCGTGTATCGCCCGTTCATCCATCCAGGGCGCCCAGGCGAGGAGGAGCAGGACAAGCAAAAGCAACCCCATGAGCTTACCCTTGCGCATGCTTTAATTTTTTGCGCGGCTGGTACTTTAACCCTGCCCTTCCCCAGGCGCCTCGATGTTCCGCCTCAGCTCTCTGGCGAGCCTCGCATTCCTCCTCTCGCCCTCAAGCGCATAAATCCTCTCCATCGCCTCGAGCTTTCTCACCGCGCTCTCCAGGTAGTTGAAGACATCGCCCGCGTAGACGAGCATCCTGTATGCTCCCAGCGCCTTCGCAATCTCCTTTGAGCTCTTGTCAGAGCACCTGAGGAGCACCACTTTCTTCGCCAGCTCCTGCTCGCCGTGCCCGCAGTAGGGAAACTCCCTGCACCCGCACGCGAGGAAGGCTTCCCTCACCAGGTTCAGCACTTCCTCAAACTCCCGCCTGGGCTCCTCGAAGATTATCCCGAGGGCGTCGAAGTACCTGGCGCTAACCCTCGAGCGATAGCTCTCCTCCAGCCTCGCCTTGAGGGAGGGCGCAACGTAGGCGGCGGTGAAGGGCAGCGCCCTCGCCAGGAGCTTCAGGGGCGGCGTCGAAGCGCTGTCCGCAAGCATCCTGGCTTCGCCCGGCAGCAGGAAGTGCTCCGCCGCTATCCTCCCCAGCTTTGTGGGCCTGCCCCCGCGCACGAGCCCCAGCGCCTCGAGTTTAGCCAGGTGGTGCTCAAACCCGCCGGAGTAGCACAGCATCGCCTCGCTTGCGCGGCGCGCCTCCTCTGCGCTGGAGAAGGCGCACAGGTTCGCAAGCACCTGCGAGAGGAGCTCATCCTCGGTAGCGGGCACCTCCACCCCCTCCACGCTCCCGCTGAGCAGCTTTACCGCCACCTCCTCCTCGCTCTCCCTGCTCGAGAGCAGCCTCCTCCCAGGCTCGGCGAGCAGCACCACCCTGCCGCGGTCGTGGTAGCCGGGTCTCCCAGCTCTGCCCAGCATCTGGTGGAACTGAGCCACGCTGAGCCAGCGGTTGCCCATAGCGAGGGTCTCGAATATCACCTGCGATGCGGGGAAGTCCACGCCCGCGCCGAGTGCTGCGGTGGTAACCACGCACTCAAGTTCGCCGCGCAGGAAGGCTTCCTCGATGCGCCTCCTCTGGAGGTAAGCCAGGCCCGCGTGGTAGCTCCGCGCGCGCACTCCGCGGCTCCTCAGGTATGCCGCCAGCCTCGCCGCCCTGAGGCGGGAGTTGGTGAAAACCATGCTCTGCCCCCTGCGCCCCTTTGAAGAAAGGCGCCCGCTCTCCCTCCTCACCAGCCTGACAACAGCCTCCTGCTTCTCCGCTTCGCTGCGCAAAAAGATGAGGTGCCTTTCGAGGGGAACGGGGCGGGAGCTGTGCATAACGAGCTTAAGCGAGCAGTGCTCCGCAATCTCGGGGGCGTTGCCAATTGTGGCGGAGAGGCATACAAACTGCGCCTCCGGAAAAGCCCCGCGAAGCCTTGCAATTAACCCGTCCACCTCCGCACCGCGCTCCTCCTCCGCCAGCATGTGCAGCTCGTCTATCACCACAACGCCCACCCTGCCCAGCTCCCGCCTGCGCCCGCGCCTGAGCAGCGCATCCACGCCCTCGTAGGTGCCCACGATTATGCCGGCGTTGCTCAAATCGCTATCAGCAACCACCAGCTCTTCGCGCTCCTTTATTCTGCCCATCCCCACGCGAATCGCCACCTTTAAGCCAAGCTCCTCGTAGGCTTTGAACTCCCCGTACTTCTGGTTGGCAATCGCCACCAGGGGCACGAGGAAAAGGAAGCGCTCCCCGCGCAGCGCACGCTCAACGCCCGCGAGCTCGCCTATAAGCGTCTTTCCCGAGGCGGTGGCGCTCACCACAAGCAGGCTCTCACCCTCGAGCAGGCCGCTTCGCAGCGCCGCCTCCTGCACCGGCGTTAGCCTGGCGATGCCCCGCTTCGCGAGCAGCCTCCTAAAATCTCCGCTCACCGGGAGCTCCTCTATGCTCCTGCCCCCGCGCACCTCACCTGGCACAACGTCGTAGAGGCTCAGCTCCTCGCTCAGAACGTCCACGCGTGCATCAAGCACCTTCAGCACGTGCTCAAAGTCTCTGCTGCGCAGGAGCAGCTTGAGAAAGCGCCTGAAGGTTCCGGGAGAGTAGCCCCTGAAATTCAGCTCCCTCCTGAGCTCCTCAGCGGCGCACTCTGGACAGACTCTCGCATTGCCGAGGAGCACAGCGCTGTCGTTCAAAAAGCTGAGCCTGCCCCTGTGCAGGCAGCTCATGCACAGCTCCGCCTCCCTGAAGGCTATTCCCGCGGCTTTAAGTGCCTCGCCGGCGTGGGAGC
>WANX01000010.1 GCA_015521565.1 Candidatus Hydrothermarchaeota archaeon | reverse complement strand
CTGCTGGATATGGATAGCTCTGCTCCTGTGTCGTAGATAGCAATGCTTCCGCTTCTGCTCAGCCTTCCCGGGAGGGAGGAGTAGTTGGCGTAGAGCGCTATTGTGTAGACGCCGGGGGAGGTGATGTTCACCGGAATGTTGTGGGTGAGGGTGGAGTTTGCCGGGACGCTTACCGTGGTGTAGTTTGTGCTACTGCCGTTAACCGTCAGGTTCAGCGACACGTTTACCGCGCTGCCCGCGATGTTGTGGAGCACAACGCTCGCGTTGAAGCTGGTGTTGGTTATCCCGTAGCTGGGCAGGGAGAAGGACTTTATGCCCACGGGCAGGAGGGTGATGTTTGAGGATTTGTTGAAGGAAAGCCCGCCGTAGGTCACGTTAACCTCCACCGGGAAGGTGCCGTTGCTCATCCCTGCTGGATTGAAGTAGTAGGTGAAGTTTAGAGGCTCAGTGCTTCCCGCGGGTATAACCCTGTTCGCAAGCGTGCCCAAATCAACCGTCCTGTTGGCTACAAGCTTTGCACCAAGCAGCTCCAGAGTGGCATTTGTGGGCCCCGGGTTCTGCATCCTGATTGTTACGTTGGTGGACTCGTAGGGGGCTACCGGAGAGGTCGAAATAGAAGGCAGCAGTGATACCACATTGAAGGTTGTGGAGAGGTTATGATAAACACCTGTGGCGTAGTGTACCCTGGCATTCACAGTGTAGGTGCCAAGCTCGGCATTTGAAGGTACATCCCACGGATAGGAAATCGTGGTTTTTGCCCCTCCTGCAAGGTTCTGTATTGATGCGGAGTAGTTCAGTACTTCTTTACCCGAAGGGTTGAAAATTTCAACAAACGCGCTGGCGCTTTCTATTTCATTTGAGCCCGCATTCTTAACCACGGCTACTATCGGCAGTGTAACCTGAGTGCTCCCCGCCACCTCCGAGCGGGCGGTGGATACGTTTACTACCTCTGCCTTTACCAAGTAAAAAGAGGAATTCCACATTATGTTCCAAGGCCTGCCAGCGATTTTGTTCCTGGGAACGCCGTAATCTATTGCAAACACCACCTTATAGTTCTCATTCAGGGAAAGAGTTGCGGGGAGCACACCCTCAAATGGGAAATCCAAGGCGCCTTTGTGGGCTATGGTATCATTGCTGAGATTGTCGCAGGTGGAGTTGTGCCCCGAAATTATTACATCCAGGTACGCTGAACCGTCGTTGTTTAACTTAGAGGGCGGTAGGGAAGGTATGAGGTCGTAAATTCGATTGCCGGAACCGTCTTCAACCCATGCGCGCACCTCGTGGATAACAGTGGGGTATTTGCCCCTGTTGAGAAGCTCAACTCCGCCCTTTATAACCCCTCCTGGTGCCAGCTCGTACTCACCCAGCCCGGAGTGATACGGCTCGTCGCCCGTGGAATACTTTTTGGTGTCAACTTCAACGTAGGACAGGTTGAAGGAGGAGATGTAATTTATCCATACTATCCCTCCATAGCCATAGGAGATCTCCGAGAAAACCCTGTAGTTGGTGCTGTTGGTGTATTCACAGGCTGCGAGCTCTCCGGGCACGTTCCATGCAAGTCTGAGTATGTCGGAGGTGCTGGCAGCTATCGTCTGGGTTACCGGAGTTCCGGCAGTAAAGGAGTACTTGAGGGTGGTGGTGTCGGCGGGGTTGGTGTAGTATTTGATGCGGCCCTCAACTGTCACATTTGTGGGCACTGTACCGGTATTTGATATGTTCTGCAGAAAGGTGGCAACATCTCCAGGTGCCAGGTCCTGGTGCTCAAGTCTGTAGTACACGGGTGTTATGTTTACAACCTTAAAGCTCGCATTCTTAGAAAAAAGCAGTACCCCACTCTGATTGTAGAGCTTTGCCTCGGCAGTGTAGTAGCCCGTTGGCCAGTTCACATTAGCCCTCGAGAAGGTGAAGCCGCGAACTTCATCACCGAAAATTGTGGCGGTTTGATTGGACAGACTCTCCACCAGCGATGTGGAGTTGTAGATGTCAACGCCCACAGTTATATTCGTGGCGTTCCCGCCAAAGTTGCTTATGGTTACTTTAACGCTCAGGTCCTGACCTACAGTGGTGCCAATCTCATCTGTTACACCGTTGTTTATCACAACACTTTCTATCTTTAAACTGGTGGATTGGGCGAATACTGCCGCTATTACAAACCCAAATACCCCAATTATCAGCCAGCTTACTGCTTTTCTCACCTTTTCCACCCTGATTATAGAAACTTCCACAGAGGTGCATATATAAAGTTTATCGCTTGTTACACGATGGCTATAAAGGGGTGGTAGCATGAGGAGCGACGCGGTGAAGCTCGGTCTCGAGAGGGCTCCTCACAGGAGCCTCTTTAGAGCGATGGGGATAACCGACGAAGAGCTGGAGAGACCCTTTGTGGGCATTGTGAACTCCTGGAACGAGCTCATCCCCGGGCATGTGCATTTAGATAAGGTGGCGGAGGCGGTCAAGGCGGGGGTTCGCCTCGCCGGTGGCGTGCCCTTCGAGTTCAGCACCATAGGTATATGCGACGGCATAGCGATGGGGCACGAGGGGATGCGCTACTCTTTGCCCTCTCGCGAGGTTATCGCCGCGAGTATTGAGCTCGTGGCCCAGGCGTACCGCTTCGACGCTCTTGTTTTCATACCCACCTGCGACAAAATCGTGCCGGGGCATTTAATGGCGGCCGCCAGGCTCAACCTGCCAAGCATCGTCGTGACTGGCGGGGCCATGTGCCCTGGCTTCGTGGGGGATAAAAGCGTTGACCTGATCTCAGTATTCGAGGCGATTGGCGAGTTCAAGGCTGGCAGGATAACCGAGGAGCAGCTCCTTGACCTGGAAAGGCTCGCATGCCCCGGCCCCGGGTCCTGCGCCGGCATGTTCACCGCCAACACCATGGCGTGCGTAACCGAAGCTCTCGGCATGTCTCTGCCCGGCTGTGCCACTGCGCATGCGGTAGATGCAAAAAAGCTGCGCATTGCAAAGCGCAGCGGAATGAAGGTGCTCGAGCTGCTTGAGCGGGGCATTACCGCCAGGGAGATAATGAGCGAGAAGGCCTTTGAGAATGCGATACGCGTGGACCTGGCGATAGGTGGTTCGACCAACACGGCGCTCCACCTGCCGGCGATTGCAAGAGAAGCAGGAATAGACCTTCCCCTCGAGGCCTTCGACAGACTCTCTCGGGAGACGCCCCACATTGCAAGTTTGCGCCCGGGCGGAGAGCACTTCATGCTCGATTTAGAGCGCGCCGGGGGCGTGCCTGCGGTCATGCTCAAGATTAAGCATCTGCTGAACCTGGATGCGCTCACTGTTAGCGGCTCAACCCTGGAGGAGAACCTGAAGCATGTGCGCATCGCAAACCCGGAGAAGAACCGCGAGGTCATACGCGACCCGGGCAATGCCTACCACACCGAAGGAGGTATCGCCGTGCTTAAGGGCAGCCTCGCTCCGCGTGGAAGCGTGGTTAAGCAGACCGCGGTTAGCGAGAAGATGCTCAAACATCGCGGTCCTGCTCGGGTTTTCGATGGCGAGGAGGCTGCTGTAGAGGCTATACTCAGCGACGAGATTAAGCCGGGCGACGTGGTTATAATACGCTACGAGGGCCCGAAGGGCGGACCCGGGATGAGGGAGATGCTTGCGGCTACTTCGCTTATCGCTGGCATGGGGCTCAGCGAGAGCGTGGCTCTGATAACCGACGGGCGCTTTTCTGGCGGCACGCGGGGGCCGTGCATTGGCCATGTCTCGCCGGAAGCCTATGAGGGCGGACCCATAGCGCTGGTGGAGAACGGCGATGTGATAGAGATAGACATCCCGGCGAGAAAGCTCAACCTCCTAGTAGGCGAGGAGGAGCTGGAGAGGCGGAGGAAGCGCTGGCAGCCTCCGCAGGCTGAGCCCAGGAGGAGCTACCTGGAGAGCTATCGCCGCGCCGTGAGCAGTGCGGATATGGGTGCAATACTGTAGATGTGCAGTAGAAATGAAGCGCATAACACAGCTTGCCTCAGCCTATCGCGATTCGAAGATTCTCCTCACAGCCGCGAGCTTCAACCTCTTCGACCACCTTGAGGAGCCTCGCTCGGTGGAGGAGCTCGCTTCAAAGCTTGGAGCAGAGCCATGTGCCCTGGAGGTTTTGCTCAATGCGCTTGTTGCCCTTGGCTTTCTGGAGAAGTCGGAAAGCAGGTACAGGAACTCGCCCGAGGCGAGCAGGTATCTGGTGAGTTCGAGCGAGGAGTACCTGGGCCACTGGCTGAGGCATGCAAACAGGGGCTTTGCGAGGTGGGCAAAGCTGGAGGAGGCTGTGTTTGGAAGGGTACCTGAGGAGGAGTCCAGGCTGGAGTTCCTCCTCGCTTTGGACCGCTTCGCAAGGATTCGCGCCGAGGAGCTTGCCCGTGCGGTCAGCCTGAAGGGAAAGCGCACTCTCGTCGACCTGGGGGGAGGTTCAGGCGCTTATTCCATAGCCTTTGCACAGCGCTACGGCATTGCAGCGACTGTAGTGGAGCTCCCGGACACCGCACCTGCCACCAGGGAGATTCTCAGGCAGCGCGGGGTGGAGAATATCCGCATAGTGGAGGCAGACTTCCTCAGCGAGGACTTTGGAAGAGGCTACGACGCCGCGCTGCTCTCGAACATAGTCCACTTCCTGAGCGAGGATAAGAACCGCAGGCTGTGCAGGCGCGTCTATGATGCCCTTGCAGAAGGGGGAATAATTATAATCCACGACTACATCCTGGAGGACTCAAAGGTTGAGCCGGCAGAGGCGGCGATTTTCTCTGTGCACATGATGCTGAGCAGCGAGGGCAGGGTGTACTCCTGGAGCGAGATAGAAGCCTGGCTCCGCGAGGCGGGATTTCGCGGGCTGAGGAGAATAGAGCTCAGCGAGACCCGTGTGGTGGTGGGGGAGAGGTAGCCTGCAATGTGCATGGGCAGAGGAGGTGCCTGCAAATTTGATAAAAAGCGGAGGTGTGTTCCACCAAACTTTTTTATTCCGCGCCCCGGAATTTAGCATGGTGGTGAGATGTACAGGATTGCGGTTATCCCCGGAGACGGCGTTGGGCCGGAGGTGATGCGGGAGGGTATTAAAGTTCTGGAGGCGGCGGGGGAAGCTGTGAACATAGACTTCGAGTGGGTGCGCTACCCCTTTGGCGCCGAGCACTACCTCGCCACCGGCGAAACGCTGAGCGAGGATTCGCTGAAAGAGCTCTCGCGCTGCGATGCGATTTACCTCGCCGCCGTGGGCGATCCACGTGTCAAGCCGGGCATACTGGAGCAGGGCATACTGCTGAAGCTGCGCTTCTACTTCGACCAGTACGTGAACCTTCGCCCGGTGAGGCTCTACCCCGGCATCCCCACGCCGCTGAAGGACAGGAAGCCCGAGCACATAAACTTCTACGTGGTTAGGGAGAACACCGAAGATTTTTACGTGGGCATAGGCGCGCGCATCACCCAGGCGAGGCACAGGGAGGAGCTCGAGGTAAGGCGCGAGCTTTATGAGCTGAAGTTCGGGGTGGACATAGAAAAGGAGGGGAGCGAGGAGATAGCCTTTCAGATAGGCGTGATTTCCCGCGAAGGCGCGGAGCGCGTGATCCGCTACGCCTTTGAGCTGGCGAAGCGCGAGCGCATGCGCCGCGTTACCGGTGTGGACAAGGCGAATGTTCTAACCCACGTTTATTCGCTGTGGAGGGAGGTCTTCGAGGAGGTGGCGAAGGACTACCCGGGGATAGAGACTGAGCACAACTATGTGGATGCGGTTACCATGTACTTCCTGAGCATGCCGGAGCACTTCCGCGTTGTTGTAACCCCAAACATGTTCGGGGACATTATCACAGACCTGGGGGCGCAGATTCAGGGGGGCATAGGTCTCGCGCCCAGCGGTAACATAAACCCGCGCGGGGTGAGCATGTTCGAACCTGTGCACGGCTCGGCGCCCAACTTAAAGGGTAAAGGTGTGGCCAACCCGGTGGCTCAGATTTTAGCGGGGGCGCTTATGCTCCGCGAGCTTGGCGAGGGCGGAGCTGCTGAGCTCATCGAGAGGGCCGTGGCTGAGACGCTCCGCGAAGGGGTGCGCACCCCAGACATAGGAGGCAGCGCCTCCACAGCGCAGGTGGGCTCGGCGATAGCAGCCAAGGTGAAGGAGCTTGCAGATTGAGGAGCGGGCGGTGGCGTACCTGAAGCGCAGCGGCGTGGCGCTGGGAAAGGAGCTCTACGAGAGCCTTGGCGTAAGCGACTTCCTGCTGTGGCGCACCTGCATGCTAAGCAGGCGGATAGTAACCCGCCGGGTGGGAAGGCGCTACCTGCGCCTGGACAGACGCGTCGAGGGCTACGCCCGCCTCTCGCCATCGATTCAGCGGGAGTTCCTGACCTACACCGTGGTGGGCTTGAGGGAGCAGGGGGAGGAGGTAGCGAAGCGTGCGGCTCAGCTCGAGCGCGAGATAGCAGAGATAAGCGCGCGCAAGCTTCGCCTTGCCAAGCGCATTGTGCAGGAGGCTGTGGCGAGGCTGGGCGACGCGGGAGGGGAGCTTCTCGGGCAGAGCTGCTTCCTTCTCGGCGGGGACGTGCCCCTCGGGATGGCGCACGCCGACCCTCGCCCTGAGCGCAGCACCGGCGAACTTGTGGCAGGCTCTGACCTGGACCTGGTGGTGATTCTGGGCGATGAGGTGAGCGATGAGCTTGAAAGAAAGCTGGACGCCCTGCTCTTCGAGATAAAGCACCGCCTGCTCGTGATGCCCCGGAAGGAGGAGCTGGACTATCTTATAAAGAGGTGGAGCAGGGCGAGGGAGCAGCTGCGCTTCCAGAGCTTCGAGGACATGGTGGCGTGCAAGATTTTTGACGAGGCGAAGCTGCTCGCGGGCAGCGAGGAGATGTTCTCCTCGCTGAGGGAGGAGATGGCTGAGCGAGGCGTGCTCCAGAAGCTGCGCGCGCTTGAGGCGAGGGCGCAGGAGTACCGCAGGTGGAGCGAGCTCGTGCTGCTCGCCACGCCCCGGCCTGAGGAGGAGCTGCTGCTGCGCACCTACACCACTACCATAGAAGCGGAGGAGATTTTCTGAGACTAAACACAGTTCAGGGCGTAAACCGCCGCGCTGCCCGCAATCGGAATAACAAAGTTGTCATCCACCTTAAGCGGAAGCGACTCCGCCAGCATTCCTGCAGAAGCCGCTGCAAAGGCGAAGACCGCCGCCTGCTGTATCTCCAGGCCGTGGAAAAAGTGGAGGTAGGCCATTATACCCAGGAAGGCATAGCAGGTTCCGAGAAGAGTGCCCTCCACACTTTTTGCACTGTTGTAAGGCAGTTTCCTCCTGCCCAGTTTTCTGCCTGCGAGTGTGGACATGGAATCGCCAAGAGCGAGCACCAGTATGCCAGAGCCCACAACAAAAAAGGGTGCGCCAAGAAGTGAGCCGAAGATGAGCATGCACACCAGCACGCCGAGGAAGAACCGGAAGGTTCCCTTCCCGGGAGAGCTCTGCCTAACCTCCTCGCGCTCGGCGATGTCCACCAGTTTAGCAAAAACCGGCAGACGTATGCCGCGCTTGTAGAGGTGGGCGATCCCATAGCCTGTGACAAGCATTCCGGCGACAAGTGCCTCGGGAGCAAGCCACGAGGAGAAGCGCTGGTAGAAGAAGTACAGGTAGAAGGGTGTAACAGCGCCGCTCATATGGATGAGCTGCCTCCTCACCTCCAGCTCCACTTAACCACCCGCCATGAGAAAACTGGGTTTGAAGATGCTGAAGAGTATTATGAGCACCATGGCTGTTGATATGTAGGCGGAGAGTCTCTCCGCATCCCTGGTGGCAAGAAACTTCTCAAAAATAAGGCGCAGAATGTGGTGTCCGTCTGTGGCGGCAACACCCAGATGCAGTGGAGCGAGGTTCACAAAGCCGATCGCCTGGTTGAGCAGCGCAATCCAGTAGAGGGAGTAGAATATCACCATAGGCAGGGTTACACCCAGGTACTCCTTAACTCCCTCTTTTACAGGAAAGAAGAATGTGGTCTTAACACCTATGAAGCCGCGCTCGGGGTCATCCTCACGCTGCGCAGTTACCAGGCTGAAGCTCCCCCTGTCTGTTACTATTGAAATCCTCTCTCCAGGCTTGAGCTTTTTTACCACGCGGTAGAAGTCTTCCATGGTTTCGATGGCTTCGTCCTGGATCTTTTTTATAACCATGCCCTTCTCCAGCACATCCTCTGCAGGGGAGCCCTTCACTATGCTCACAATAAGCACACCCCCCTCCGAAGTATCAAAAACACCCGCAATGTAGAAGGGCATTGCGAGGGAGACCAGAAAGGCAAGCAGCAGGTTTGCCACAGAGCCGGAAGAGAAGACCTTGAGCTGGTCAAGCCACGGGCTCCTTTTGAGCTCTTCCTCATCAGGCTCTACGAAGGCGCCTATCGGCAGAGCACCAATCAGCGCTATACCCAGGCTCTTTACCGAAACCCTGTTTGCAGCTGCGAACACCCCGTGGGCGAGTTCGTGCACCACGAGCACTGATATGAGCCCGATTATTCCGTACCAGAAGGGGATGGTGTATCCCGGAACCAGGGGGGTGGGCTGAAGCAGGTCGACACTGCTTGAGAACATAAAATACAGGGCGATGGCAAACATGCCCACCATAAAGAGGGTGCCTGCTATACCGGCGAAAGCCACCGGGTATCCCACAGCACGCCAGAAGCTTCGGTGCTTCCCGAGTCTGTATATGAAATCCCTGCCCCTCTCAGTTTTTATGACAAGCAGTATGGCATACCTGTCCACATTAAGTCTGCCCTTCTCTGCGACTTCCAGAATAACCAGCCACAGCAGCACAGAGGCGACCAGGAAAATCTCCAGCTTCGAAGGACTTTCCTTCACGAGGCCAAACCACAGAGCCGAGAGGGTGGCGATTATCACAAACCACTGCCAGTTGCGCATTCCGACACCTTTTTATTTTCTCGGGTTTGAATACTATCCATGTACGCTGTAATATACATTACGGCAAAAGATGCTGCACAGGCGAAGCACATCGCCAGGAAGCTTGTAGAGGAGAGACTCGCCGCATGTGCAAATATTATAGAAAAGGTTACCTCCTTTTACTGGTGGCGCGGCAAAATAGAGGAGGACGAGGAAGCTTTTATAATCCTGAAGACCCTCAGGGAGAAGGTTCCGGCGGTTGTGAAGCGTGTAAAGGAGCTCCACAGCTATGAGGTCCCGGAAGTAATAGCCCTGGAAATCGTGGACGGAAGCGAGGACTATCTGAGCTGGCTTGCGGAAGAGACAGGTACCTGAGTCAGAGGTTTTAGGGATGAAGTTTAAGGACCTGAAAGAGTTTATAGATTCTATAGGCGACATGGTTATCGTAGTGGGAAAGGACAGGCGAATAATCGCTGTTAACGAAGCAATGCTCAGGAAGTGCGGCCTGAAGGAAGCCGATGTGGTGGGGAAGGAGTGTCACAGAATAAGCAGGTGCCTCAAAATTCCCTGCCCCTCCGGAGTGGCATGTCCTCTGAGAGAGGTGCTCACTTCAGGAAGGGTAAAGAGGATGGTCCACACCCACTACACCAGAGATGGCAGGAAGATGGTTGTGGAGATTACAGCTTCTCCCCTGAAGGAGAACGGCGAGACTGTGGGAATTATAGAGATAATAAGGGATGTTACAGCCGCTTACAGCCTGCAGGAGAATCTTAAGGCAAGTCTGGAAAGATTCAAAAAAACAGTCAAAATAAAGGAGCTTTTTACAGATATTCTCACCCATGACCTGATAAATGTGGCAAACATAGTGCTGCTCCAGTGTGAGACCATACTGGACAGGGAGAAGTGTGAGGATACCAGAGAGGACCTGAAGAGGCTGAAGAGAAATGTGGAGAGGCTCGTGGTCATGATTGAGAATGCGGCCAGGTATGCACGCCTTCAGAGCATTGATAGCCTGGACTTCCGGCGTATGGACCTGCACGAAGTGCTGAAAAATGTGGTCTCCACCCTGGAGGAGAGCGCCAGGGAAAGGAACATAACCATAGACCTCAGAGTCCACGAGCCCGTGCTGGCGATGGTGAACCCCAACATAGAGTCTGTGTTCTACAACTTAATTTCCAATGCGATTAAGTTCAGCCCCCGCGGCGAGCGCGTGGTGGTGGACATTCTGGACGAAGGCGAGGAGTACCTGATTCTTGTGAAGGACCGCGGTCCGGGGATACCCGACGAGGAGAAGGAGAGGATATTTGAGCGCTTCAAGCGGGTGGAGAAGGGTGCGGTGAAGGGCACAGGGCTGGGTCTGGCCATAGTGAAGCGCATTGTCGAGCTCCACGGTGGCAGGGTGTGGGTGGAGGACAACCCCGGCGGGGGAAGCATATTCTACGTCAGGATACCCAAGGAGCAGAGGTAGCATGGCTGTTTTCTGGGCTGACAGGAAAGCTGAGGAAATTAGGGGACGGAGAAAGTTCCACTACCTGGATAGGGAGCTGCCGGAGTTCGAGCGCTACGTGGTGAAGAGCAGCGCCAGCATCTCGGGCGTGCTCCACATAGGCAGGCTGAGCGACACTATAAGGGGGGAGAGTGTGGTGCGCGCACTGCGCGACGCCGGCGAGGAGGCGGCGCTGATATGGGTGGCTGAAGACATGGACCCGCTGCGCAAGATTCCGGAGGGCGTACCAGGAGAGCTGGAGGAGTACATAGGCACACCGGTGAGCTCCACCCCCGACCCCTGGGGCTGCCACTCCAGCTATGCGGAGCACCACGTGAGTGAGTACTTAGAGGTTATGGGCGAGTTCCTGGAGGTGGAGCCCGAGAGGTACTCCATGCGGGAGGAGTACCGCCGCGGGAGCTTCCGCCCATATATAAAAAAGCTCCTGGAGAACCTGGAGCTGGTGGTGGAGATACTGAACAAATACAGAAAGGAGCCTCTGGAAGGGGGCTGGAGCCCCTTTACTCCGGTGTGCAAATCCTGCGGCAGGATTATAACCCCCCGGGTGGAGCGCTTCGACGGGAGAAAGGTGCACTACAGGTGTCGGGATTATTCCTTCGAGAAGCACATCGCGAGGGGGTGCGGCTACGAGGGTGAAGCTGACCCTCTTCGCGATGAGGGCAAGCTGATGTGGAAGAGCGAGTGGGCGGCGCAGTGGGCGCGCTGGCGCGTCGCGAGCGAGGGCGCAGGAAAGGAGTACGTTGTGCCCGGAAGCGCCTGGTGGGTTAACGCCGAGATATGCGAGCGCGTGCTGGGATTTCCCATGCCGGTGCCCATCTTCTACGAGCACCTGATGGTCGCTGGAGAGAAGATGAGCGCCTCGCTGGGCAACGTGATCTACCCGCGCGAGTGGCTGCGCGTTGCCCCGCCCCAGCTGCTGCGCTTCCTGTACAACAAGAAGCTGATGAAGACCAGGAGCTTCTCCTGGCGGGAGCTCCCGAAGCTGTACGACGAGTACGACTACGTTGCCAGGGTGTACCACGGCATGGAGAGCGTGGACAACGAGCGGGAGGAGGAGCACCTGCGCAGGCTCTACGAGATGTCCCAGATAGGCGAGCCCCAGCCGGCTCTTCCACTGCCATTTTCGCACGCCGCGCTGGTTGCACAGCTGTTCTCGAGCAGGGAGGCGATTTTAGCAAGCCTGAAGCGCTCCGGACACTACGTGGAAGAGCTCGAGGAGGAGCTCCTGAGGCGCGTCGCCTACGCCAGGGAGTGGGTGGTGCGCCACGCACCCGAGAGGAAGCTATCACTGCTGGAGAGCCTGGACGATGTCAGGGACACGCTGAGTCCGGAGCAGCGCAGGTTCCTGCGCCTGCTCCACGAGTGGCTCTCTCAGGGAGAGCGCTCAGGCGAGGAGATTCAGGAGAAAATCTTCCTGCTCGCCGAGGAGGCGGGAGTTAAGGCACCCCTCGCCTTCAGAGCCATCTACCTGGTAACCCTGGGCTCTCCAAGAGGGCCGCGGGCGGGGCCCTTCCTGGCGTCCCTCGACAGGGACTGGCTCCTTACCCGGCTGAGGGAGGCTGGCGAATAATTTATATACCTCCGAGAACGAGGAGCAGAGCATGGCGATTAGACCGGAGGCAATGCTCAGGGGCTCGCTGGGAAAGAGGGTGAGGATAACCACCCGCACGGGCAGGGAGTACATAGGTACGCTCAGGAGCTACGATGAGCTGGACAACCTGTACCTGGAGGATGTGGAGGAGGTGGAGGGCGAGCTCAAGCTTAAGAGGGCTGTGTTCAAGGGGGGTAATATAACCTTCGTTATGAGGTTGTGAGATGCGCGCGCTTGCGGCTCTGCCGCGCAGGTATTGAGCTCAAAAAACCGGAGCTGTGGTCAGATAAGTGAAAAAAAGAGCTGGGGGCTAATCTCTCACCATGTAATCCTCGAGCACGTCCCTGGCCTTCTCCCGCCTCTTCTGGTGCTCTATTAAGAAGCGCTCCACCTTCTCTGCGAGGTACTGCTTGCACTCGCCGCAGAGCAGCTCGCCCCCGGTGCAGGCGCGGTGGCGCTGCTTTATCTTCTCATCCTCATCCTCGAAGATGTAGTAGAGGTACTGGTACACGGAGCAAACGCTGGGGTTGCCCCCGAGTTTGCGCTGCAGCCTGGCGGTTTCTCTGCCCCCGGTGAAGGCGTCCATTATCTTGCGCCTTGCCCCGCTGGGCGAGTCTGTGGTGTAGATGGTGCTCTCGGGCTTTGAGGCAGACATCTTACCCCCGCCAAGCAGGGAGGGGAAGAACTTGCAGTGGATAAGCGCGGGCTTTGGATAGCCCAGGTGCGGCGCTGCATCGCGGGTAATTCTGAAGTGGGGGTCCTGGTCTATGGCGCAGGGAATCAGCACCGGCACAGCTTTGCCCTGGCGCTCGCTCTCCAGGAAGCAGGGCGCCGACTGCATGCTGGTGAAGAAGATTAATCCTATGTTCGTCTCGTTTTTGAATCCGAACACCGCCTTGGCCGTGGAGAAGGTGGTGCGCTTGGCCACCTTCAGGGCGAGCCTGTACTGGGACTTTATGTACTCGGTGTTCAGGAATATCTCCGTCTTCTTGGCGTCGAAACCAAGAGCTATTACGTCGAGGGCATTCTCATACGCGAACCTGCGGGTATCCTCAAGGGTGAGCTCGGGCTTGAAGAGGAACTTCTCGTCGTCGGTGAGCTGGAAGAGCAGCTTGGCGTTGAACTTCTCCTGAAGCCAGCGGGTGAATATCCAGGGCATGAGGTGCCCCAGGTGGGTGTGTCCGCTTGGTCCCCGCCCCGTGTACAGCACAAAGGGGTTGCCCCTCTCGTACTCGGTGAGCACCCAGTTCAGGGAGCGGTGGGAGTAGAAAATCCTCCTGCGCAGCATCAGGTGCAGCTCGCCCGCGAGTTTCCTGAAGCGCTCCAGCAGGGCGTCATCTATGCGCGAGGTGCCGAACTTCTCTATTAGCCTGTCGTAGTCCACCTCGCCCACAACTTCCCAGGGCGTAACCACGAAGTCCTCTGGCATAGCTTGGGGTTAAGCACTTTGGAAATATAAAGGCTGTGGTTGGTTAAAAAGTAAGTCTATGCTGTGGTTGAAGAACCTTTATTCTCAGCAATCGCAACTCCAATTTCTGTTAAAAACGTCGTTTTGATATTGCCGCAGCATTTGTGTTCGCTGATTAGGTGGCACTTCTGATGGTGGCGCTGTACCAGCATCAAGACCCCAAAACCCATGTCCTGTGCGAGAAGTGTTCTTGTTCACAACAATTGCAGAAGGATATACAGATGGAGATGTAACCTGTGATATTTGAGTGCTTACCTCTCCTACTATCTTACCAATAGTGCCTCTATTTATTTTTCTATGCCCTTTATCTTTTAAACTGTCCATTAGCTCTGTATAAGTTATATACCGTTTTTTCTGCGCAGCTTGCCTGATTATTTCACACGCATCTCTGATCGTATCTGCTGATATTCTAATTTTTCCTCTAGCATACGGGAAAATTATATCTTGCCAATTGCACATTTTCCTCACCTCCATAGTTATTTACTGTTAGGATATAAGATTTAAAATTAACTCAAAACCTCTTTGGGAAGCCTTACAAGCACGTAATTCAGTATCCGCTTAGCTTGACTCACAACCTCCTCCATCTACCTCATTCCTACTAAAAGAACCTTCTGATTATTAACAGTTTTTTTGATACTTACTCTAAAATAAATTTTAAAATACAAAATCACAAAAACATCTTTTTCAACTCATTTGTTGTGTGCGGTGCCAATTTTTCCGCTTCTTCGAAGTATTGCATATATTTCACTCACCAATCTTCTCCACCTGCTTGATATTTATTTTTACCTTCTTTATTTATAAAAGAGGTGAGTGCATGAGGCGAAATAATTCCCGGATAACACAGCCACTTCCACAGCGGCACAAACTTTATCCCGTCCTCTTCGCCCTCATAGTCCCAGGTCAGGACCAGCAGGTTGCTGCAGTTCAGCTCCCTGCCAGCCTTGAATAAAGCCTTAAGCTCCCTGCCCTCCACCTCATCCCTGGCTGAAGCATAGGTGACCTGAAGGAGCTGCTTTATCCTCGCCCCCTCCATAACTACAAAGTCAACCTCCCTCCCGCGAAGGTCCCTCCAGTAGTAGAACCTCAACCTTGGGTTTTCGTTGGTTTTTCTGAGCAGCTCAAGAAACACCGCATTCTCCATCCTCTTGCCGGTATCCTCTCCAGAGCCAAGGATGCTGCTAACACCGAGGTCGCATATGTAAATTTTCCTCGGCCACGACTTTCTCCGGTAGATGCTCTTTGAGTATCTCTCCAGGAAGAACACCGCCATTGTATCCTGAATCTTCTCGGAGTACTCGTAGAGGGTTCTGTCTGAGACGTTCCTGCCAAAGAAATTCTTTATCTTCCTCAAACTGACCTCCTTCGAGAAGTTCTGAAAGGCAAACTCGAAGAGAAATCTGCCAAACTCCAGGCTTTTTATTCTGTGCCTTTCAACAAAATCCTTGTAGAATATCTCATCGAAGTACTGGCTCAGTATTCTTTCCCTTCCTCTGCTGAGAACAACCTCGGGAAAGCCGCCATACCAGAGGAACTCCCGGAGGTGCCTCAGCAGTGCTCCCCTCTCCTCAAAAATTCTCACATCCGGCTCAACCTTCTTCGCCCTGAGAAACTCCCTGAAGCTGAAGGGCAGCAGGATATAGGTAAGAGTCCTCCCCCTCAGCTGGGTTGCAATCTCCCGCGCTAAAAGCTTTGAAGAGGAGCCGGTTATGCACAGCCTGTATCCTCTGTCGTAGAGGGACCTGACGAGGATTTCCCAGCCCTCAAGCGCCTGAACTTCATCAAAAAATATTTTCTCCGGCTTCTGCTTCATCTCAGAAAATATCTTCAAAACCTCAAAAAACTCTTCTGCCTCAAGCTTTCTGAAGGCTATGTCTTCAAAATTTACATACATTCCATTTTCTACTCCCGAAATAAGGTAAAACAAAAACCATGTCTTGCCGGCTCTGCGCGGACCAACTATTGAGGTTATTTTTTCTGTCTCCTCTATTTTAAGCTCCCTCTCCACGCCTCTGAACTCTATCTTCCTGGAGAAAAAGTCCTCCACGAGCCTTCTGTTTAACATAGTTATCATTATGATAGAAATATTTATAAATTTTTCTATCGTTGCAGTAGCACTATCTACGCACTTGGCGACGTTACCCCTTTGCCTACTTAAATGATTGTCAAAGAGCGCAACGCGGTAGTCAAAAGCATCCGCGGGAAGCTGCGCGTGGCGCTGGTGTTTCCCAGCCACTACCGCGCGGGTATCGCAAACCTTGGGATGCAGGTGCTCTACGACCTGCTCAACTCTCAGGAGGACATCTACGCGGAGCGCTTTTACCTGGATGTGGAGAGGAGCGTTGAGACGCGCTCACCGCTTCGCGATTTTAACGTAATCGCCTTCTCCTGGCAGTTTGAGCTCGACGCTTTGAACATGCTCCAGATTCTCAGGCGCAGCGGCATAGGGATAAGGAGGGAGCGCAGAGAGCAGGTGGTAATCGCCGGCGGTCCCTGCGCGGTG
>WANX01000009.1 GCA_015521565.1 Candidatus Hydrothermarchaeota archaeon | reverse complement strand
CCTATCACCACCCTGAATCCCGTGCGGGCCACCTCTATGGCGCCCCTCTCGCACGCCCAGGCGCATCTCGCGCACCGCACGCACCTCTCGGTGTCTATTCTCACCTCCCCATCAGCAGAAACCGCACCCACGGGGCAGGCATCCACGCACTCCGTGCACCCCTCCTCGCACCTCTCAGCATGAACCTCCAGCTCCGCCACCCCTATTATCCCCACATCCACGTTCCAGGGTCTGGCACACCCCGCGGGGCAGGCGGAGAGGGAGATGGTGAACTTGTTTGGCAGCGGAGTATCCCCGAAGAGCTCGCTGATAATCGCCCCCAGCTCTCTGACGCTCCTCACCCTGCGGGGGCAGTACTCGGCGCAGGTGAATATGTTCCTCACCGAAGTGCCGGAGCCACCTGCCTGCAGACCCGCCGCAAAAAGCTCCTGCAGCGCCTGCGTCAGCCTCCTGCTCCCCACCTCTGGAATCTCCAGGTTGTGCCTGGGGCTCAGGTGCACCTTGCCAGAGCCGTACCTCTCCGCAACCTCCGCAACCCTCTCAAGCTGCTCAGCGGTGTACACGTTGGAGTAGGGCTTGGCTCTAACCCTGACATTAACCACCTTCTCCCCCACCACCTCAATATCCTGGGCTCTGACACCCTTTATTATCCCGACCTTCGGCAGCTCAAACCTGAAGCCCTCGCCTTCCTCACTCAAACTCCTTCACCCCCACACGCTCAATCACCGAGTACAGCCTCTCCCCCGGCTCTGCCAGCTCCCTGTACCTCTCCACCACCCTGGAAACCTCCTCAACCACCCTGTCCTCGGCGACAAACTCCTTCAGAAGCACCGCCTCCCTTGGGAAGAAGCCGCCGCCACCGCCTATGTAGATATCAAAACCCCTCTCTGCAGCTGTTATTGACGAAACAGGGCATATATTTGAGCAGAAGCCGCACTGCACACACTTATCCCTGCTCCACACCACGGGCTCATCCTTTGACACCCTCAGCGCATCCGCCTGGCATCCTAAGGGCTCATTCACGCAGAGCCCGCACTTTATGCACTTCTCCCTCTCAACCCTTATCACCGTCCTCGCGATAGCCCCGATGTCCGAGGTCCTGGAGCGGGAGCACGAGAAGCTGCACCCCGAGAGGGATATGGTCAGCTTGGCAGGCATCTCCTCATCCCCGTACCTGCGGTTGAGCTCCTCCGCGGGCTCAGCCACCGGTATGGCATTGTACAGGCACCAGCGCGAGCAGGCAAACACGTTCCTCGTGAGCCTGCCAGAGGCACCCGCCACCAGTCCAGTCTTCTCCAGCTCCGCAACAGCCTTCTCTGCCAGGTGCTCTGGGACATCAGGAATCTCAACCGCCTGCCTGGGCGTGGTGTGCACCACCCTTGAGCCGTACCTTCTGGCAACCTCCGCCAGGGTTCGCAGCTGCTCCGCGGTGAGCTCGGCGGTGTAGGGGTGTGCCGACCTCACACGTACAACCACCTTCCCCTCTCCCTCTCCTCTTATAATTCCGCTCATGTATAATCATTGTCACCATCAATTTTTTTACTTTTCTCGAACATTTTCAAAACAGCTGCTGCACCGGTAGCTCATGGCGGAAGAGATTTATAGTTGTTCGCCATAAAATCCCATGACTGGTGGTTGCCATGCCCATCCCCGAGGTCAACTATATCTGGATGAACGGCAAACTTCTTCCCTGGAAAGAGGCGAAGGTGCATGTACTCACCCATGCCCTCCACTACGGCTCCGGTGTATTCGAAGGTATCAGATGTTACAGCACTGATAAGGGCTCTGCTGTCTTCAGACACAGAGAGCATATGGAGCGCCTCCACAGGTCTGCAAGACTCTACCAGATGGAGATACCCTACACCGTGGAGCAGCTCATGCAAGCTGCCAGGGAGCTGATAAAGGCCAACAACCTCAGGGAGTGCTACATACGTCCCATAGCCTTCAGGGGCTACGGAGAGATGGGGCTTAACCCCCTAAATGCCCCTGTTGACGTGTCCATCGCTGCGTGGCCCTGGGGTGCCTATCTGGGCGAGGAGGGCTTAAAGAAAGGAATAAGGGTAAAGACCTCCTCCTTCCAGCGGATATCCCCAAACATCCTGCCCCCTGTGGCAAAGTGTACTGGACAGTACGCCAACTCAATCCTGGCAAAACTCGAATCGCTCAGAGCAGGCTACGATGAGGCCCTGCTGCTGGACCATCGAGGTTTTGTGAGCGAAGGGCCCGGAGAGAACATCTTCATGGTCAGGGACGGAGTAATATATACCCCTCCGCTGCATGCCAGCATTCTACCTGGAATAACCAGGGACAGTGTCATCAACCTCGCCAGAGACATGGGCTATGAGGTTGTGGAGAAGGACATCACAAGAGCTGAGCTTCTTCTTGCAGATGAGGTGTTCTTCACCGGTACGGCGGCCGAGCTTACCCCTATCCGTGAGATAGACGGATACGAAATAGGCAACCCGGGCGAGGTTACAAGAAGGCTCCAGAACAAGTTTTTTGATGTAACCCGGGGGCGCGATGAGAGATACTACCACTGGCTGGACTTCATTGACCGGTAACCTGACGAAGGGGCACAGTGAAGTAGAAGGTTGAGCCCCTGCCAGGGGTGCTCTCAACCCATATTCTGCCGCCGTGGGCTTCAACGATGCGTTTTGCCACCGCCAGCCCTGTGCCAGTGCCACCGTAGTATCTTGTGGAGCTGGAATCAAGCTGGGTTAGAGGCTTGAAAATCTCCTCCTGCCTGTCTTCGGGTATGCCTATGCCCGTATCAGACACACTGAACACCAGCTCACCATCGTTTTTCTCAACACATATCCTGACCTTTCCACCTCTTTTGTTGAACTTTATGGCATTATCTATTAGATTCATCAAAACACGCTGCAGCTTAGGCGAATCCCCAAACAACTTTCCCCTGTACTTCACCTCCACCCCTATGCTCACATCCTTATCCCTGGCAAGTTCCCTCTTGGACTCCAGAGCCCGCATGACCAGCTCCTGAACCTCCACACTTCCCGGCTTGAGTTTAAAGTCACCTCTCTCAATGTCGGCTATGCTTATAAGGTCCTCCACTATGTCGTTGAGCCTCATAAGTGCCCTCGTGGCTGCCTCCAGTTCTGCCCTGCGCTCCTTCTCGTCATCTTCCTCCCTGGCAAGCTCTATATAACCCTTTGCGATGGTGATGGGTGTGCGAATCTCGTGGCTGATGTTCGCTATTATATCGCTCTTAAGCTGGTCCAGCCGTTTCAGCTCTTCATAGGCGCGCCTCATCGCCTCCTCGGCACGCACCTCTCTGGTTATATCCCTGGCCACCCCCACGCTTCCTATTGGTCTGCCTTCGCTGTCCCTCAGCAGCGCCAGGGAGAGGCTGACCTCAACGGTTTTGCCCTCAATGCACCTGAGCTTTGTCCTTATGTTCCTCAGTATTTCCCTCTCCATTAGCTGGGTGAATAGCCCGCTGAACTCCTCCCCGAGCTCATGGGGAAACAGAAGGGAGAACGGCCTGCCCACCACCTGTGACGACTTGTAGCCCAGCATCTCCTCCGCACCACGGGAGAAGTAGCTTATCTTCCCATCTCTGTCTGTAGCAATTATGGCGTCCGCAGAACTCTCAAGAATACTGTGCAGAAACTCCTTTGCCCTCACCACCTCCTCCTGCAGCCTGCGCCTCTGGCTCACATCCCTCGCAATTGCACAGGTGCCGATGACCCTCCCGTCTATAACTATCCTGTTTCCGTTTATCTCCATCCACCGTCTGCGACCGTTCTTATCCACCGCCTGCAGCATGTATGGAGGAATCTTCTCACCTCTGAGGCGCCTTCGAAAATTATTCATGGCCAGCTCAAGGTACTCCGGTGCAACCACATCACTAATGTGTTTCCCGATCACATCATCGCCAAGTATCCGCCTTGCAGTGCTGTTGGCATATATAAACCTCCCCTCCGGATTCACCACCAGAATGATGTCGGTTGCTGAATGGATGAGTGTTTCATAAAATGCCTTTCTGCGATTCAGCTCCTGCTCCGCACTCTTACGGAGCTCCTCAACCTCAAATACCCGGAGCGCATAGGCTATGTCCTCAGCCATCTCCTCCAGAAGCGTTACCTCCTCCTGATCAAGAGCCCTGATCTCAGAACACAAACACAGAGCGCCGTATACTCTGCCCTCGTGAATCACCGGCAGGGAGACTGTGGTACCCTGCTCCACAGACGCCACAACCGGACTGCAGGAAGAAACTGCCTTTTCTGCCAGCTCTCTGCTGCGCAG
This sequence comes from Candidatus Hydrothermarchaeota archaeon, assembly GCA_015521565.1. Taxonomy (GTDB): domain Archaea; phylum Hydrothermarchaeota; class Hydrothermarchaeia; order Hydrothermarchaeales; family BMS3B; genus Pyrohabitans. The sequence goes on along the minus strand of WANX01000009.1, from coordinate 24,736 downwards.
CACCCTTCCCCTGTCACCCGCCAGTGCCTCCAGCTTAAGCTCATCTCCGGAAAGCAGCCACACAGCACTTATACTGTATCCTCTGACACGGTTGAGCAGCTCACACACTGTCTGCAGCAGGCTCTTCCTGTCATTTTCGCGCACAATCGCCTGGTTTATCCCCCTTATTGCACTCAGCACACTGTTCAGATGTTTTATCTTCTCCTCAGCCAGTTTCCTTTCGGTTATATCCAGGAGAGTGCCAACCACGGCAGGTCTCCCCCTGTACTCCACCCTTGCACCATATACCTCCGCATAGAACACCTCCCCATTCTTTCTTATTCCCCTGAAGTCGTAACATATGGCCGGCACCTCCCCTCTGAGGCGTTTCTTCAGGTTCTCCCTGACAGCAGGCCAGTCCTCCCGGTAGGTAAGATGCTGCGGACCCATGCGGTCCACAATCTCCTCCACCCGGTAGCCGAAGATGTCGGCCAGCCTGGGATTAACATACCTGAAGACACCGTCCTGAATCAGGTAAATCCCTACCAGAGAATACTCCGCCAGGGTCCTGAAGAGCTCCTCGCTCTCCCTGAGCGCCCTTTCAATGCGCTTCCTCTCACTGATGTCGCGGATAATTGCAAGAGCGTACAGATTTCCATCAATCTCAAGTTTGGATACAGACACCTCAACAGGGACCTCTGTACCATCCTTCCGGCTGGCATACACCTCATAATATCCCTTCTTTCTCTTCAAAAGCTCCCCGGTTTTAGAAAACTTTCTGGAAACTTTTTTAAATCGGTCGCGAAAACGCTCCGGAACAATCACCTCTACTTTCTTACCTGAAAGTTCCTCCTCTTTATATCCCAGCAGTTCTTCTGCCTTTTTATTAACAAGAACAACTTTCCCGTGGATATCTGCCACCACAACCGCATCTACGAGAGTGTCTAAAATATTCTCTATCCACTCCATCCCTTCTGCTCCCAACGGTTAACCTCCCAGCTCCAAAACAATCCCCAATCTATATTGAGGCATCCAATTTATATATTTTTGTGAAAAAGTGACCACAGCCCCGGGAATTTCGCTTTACCGTTACACATCCTTTTCTGCAAGCAGAATAATCGCATTTGCTATTGCTGCTGCCACATTACTGCCCCCCCTTCTTCCGCGTACCACCACTGCAGGCACCCTGCAGTCCAGCACCTTCTCCTTTGCCTCGGCGGCGCCCACAAACCCGACGCAGGCGGCGACGATAAAGCGCGGCCTTATACCCGTATCAACCAGCTCAAAAAGAGCCGTGGGGGCATTTCCGGAGACGAATATGTTGCCCTCAATCTCATTGCGATGCAGCTGCACCGCCGCCCTTGCCCTTGTGATTCCGTGCTTCCTGGCGTAACTCACCACCTCCGGCGAGGAGATGAAGCACCTCACCTCTCCACCGTACCTTGCTAAGAGGGGCTTGCTTATTCCGCACTCCACCATCCTGACGTCAGTTACTATGTCGCATCCATCACGAACAGCCTTTACACCCTCCCTCACTGCGTCGAGATGAAAGCATATGTTTCTGACAAAGCTAAAGTCAGCTGTGGCGTGCACCACGCGCTTCACCACCTCCCGCTCTGGCAGCGGTATGCGGGAAAGCTTCCGCTCTATCTTTGAGAAGCTCTCATGCTCTATCCTCTCGCCCTCGCTTTTCATATTCCAACCTCTCCGAAAGGCAACATTGGCGGGAGTTATTAGAAGAGCTTCAGCTCGCCGGTCAGGCGGTCCACCTTCTCCGCAGGCGCGGGACCTATTGCGAGCGCTGTCACAGTACCCGGCGGGAGCTGGGTTAGCCCCGCGTCCCTGACGAGAAAGCAGGGCAGGCCCAGCTTCCTCGCCTCCTCGAAGAGCCTGCCCAGCTGCTCCTGGCTCTCCCCCCTGACCACAACCTTCTTTTCGCCGGAGCGCTTCCACGCCTCGTACCACTCCGCGTGCTCCCGCATCGCCACCTCAGCAGAGCCCAGGCTGGCGTGCGCCACCTGGGCGCAGGCTTTACCGCGGGTCATCTTCAAATCCGCGCGCACAACTATTACCTGCTTGTACTCCATGGCTGCTCCCTTCGGTTCTACGGCGGGTGCGCCTGAAGGAGGACAGCATTTTCAAGCCCCTCAAAGTCCATCGAGCGTCAGCAGTTTCTGCTCGAGGCTGGCTGCTGAGGCAGCAATAATGCCGCCGATGAGGCTGAACTTTCTCTTTCCTGCCCTCCTCTGTTCCCCTTTTATCTTTGAACCTTCAAGGCATATACCATCAGTAATTCCCGCGGGGGTGGCAATACTCTTTACATCCTGAAGCACCTTAAGCGGGTCCAGGTTGTTTAAGTGGCACCAGTCAGCGAGTTCTCCAATTTGCACCACAGAAAAGAGCAGCGGCTCCTTTTCTGCTACTCTCTCCACGCAATCAACCACCTTTTGATTTCCCCGAAGGATTTCAACCAGTACCGTCGTATCGAGGAACATCAGTATCTGTCCTCGTATTCCCTTTTAAAGGGTCTGGTGCATGAAAGATATTATTTTTTTGCTTAGTGTTTTGCATCTTCGGTGAAAATTATTCACACTTTCTCATAAAACTTTGCGTTTAGCTTCTCTGGGAAATTTCATTTAAACTACTACCTCTGCGACAAAAGTTTCTTTAATTTCATCGGTTTCAAAAACTTCTTCTCCAAAGGTTTCTATGTGAAACTTTATAGCAGATTTTACATTCTCCAGTGCCTCTTCGTAGGTATCGCCCTCGCCAACCACCACACCCTTCAATCCTACCGGATAGGCTACGTAGCCCTCAGGGTGTTTTTCAACTATTATTTTAAGCTTTTTCATCTTCGCACCTCACTTACTGGTAGAGATTTTAGCGTTTAAAAAGGTAAGTCCATCAACTGCTCACTCATCCCTGAACTCCCTGTCCATGTGAATCCTGCTCGGCGTAACGCTCTCCTGATTCTGATACTTGCTCTCCCGGGAGGGGTGCCCGTAGGGTCTCTCGGCAGGGGAGCTCATCAGCTCAAAGGCGAGCTGGCAGATCCGCATTCCCGGGCGCAGAGCTATGGGCATCTTGCCCACGTTGCTCAGCTCCAGGGTGATTCTTCCCCTGAAGCCGGCATCTATAAAGCCTGCCGTAGCGTGCACAAGCAGGGCAAGCCTGCCAAGGCTCGAGCGCCCCTCCACGCGCGCCACAAGCTCAGCAGGAACCTCCACCCACTCCTTCGTCGTGGCAAGCACAAACTCCCCCGGGTGGAGGATGAAGCTCTCACCATCGCCTATAAATACATCCTCGGTGTACTCCTCCACGTTGTCGCGCAGCGGGTCTATATGGGACTTTCGGGTGTGCTTAAAAATCTTGAAGTGGTTGCCCAAGCGGAGGTCAACGCTGCTGGGCTGCACCTGTACCTCCCTGTCCAGGGGCTCTATCCTGATTCTGCCCTCACGCAGGTAGCGCTTTATATCACGATCCGACAGTATCACTTCAGCACCGCCTTTACCACGTACAGCCTCTCGAAGAAAAACCTTTGCTCTGCCACCAAGCTTACTTCAAAGCCCTGCCTTAAAAACATTTCCAGGGTCTTTTCAGGCGCACTCAGGGAGGACTGCACCATAAGCACCCTGCCTCCCCGCCGGAGGTGCTGGCTGCACTCACTGATAAAACGGTCCACCACACTGCGCCCATCTATGCCACCGTCCCAGGCGCGTGCAAGCTCATCCCGGGGCTCTGCCGCATCACGTGGCAGGTACGGCGGATTAAAAACAATCAGGTCAAAGCGTTCCCTCACCTCCGAAAAAAGGTCGCTCTCCCTCACCTCCACATTTCTCACACCATTTGCAGAAACATTTCTTCTGGCACACACAACGGCACCGGGATTGACATCCACGGCGACCACCCGTGAAGCACGCCTTGCAGCGAGTATCGCGAGCATGCCGGTGCCGGTGCCCATATCGAGCACAGTATCACCCTGCCTGAGCTCCTCCAGGAGAGCATCTGCCAGCATAAAGGTATCATCGCAGGGCTCATACACCATATCACAGGTCTCTATTCTGACGCCTCTGTACTCCACTCCCGCAGCACCTCGCTTACCACTGCCAGCTCTTCCGGGCTTAGCTGAAAGACCCGCCTTTTCAGAAGCCCCTCCTCTATATCCAGGTGCAGCTCTCTGTCAAACATCCTCCTTGCAGCAAAACTGAGCGCCTTTCTCAGAGTCTTCCTCTTATACGGGAACACAGCTGCAAGAAATCGCATGAAAAACTCTTCCTCAACCTTAAGACGCTCTCTTCGCGGAATAAGTTCCACCAGTGCAGCATCCACCTCGGGCGGAGGATAGAAGGCACCCCTCGGAATGCGCATCACAAGCCTTGGCTCCGCATAGTACTGGCACGCCACACTCACGCGGGAATACTCCTCGGTGCCAGGATTTGCGGCCAGACGCTGTGCAAACTCACGCTGATAAATAAGCACAGCCTTCTCAAATCCATGCCTCAGAAGTCTGAAGGTTATGGGCGAGGAAATTCCAAAAGGGAGGTTGGCCACCACCTTCTCATACTCTGGTAGCTCCACCCTTACTGCATCCCCGATAACAACCTCAAGCTCCGCCCCGGGAAAGCGCTCCCTCAGTACCCTGCCCATGAGAGGGTCGCGCTCTACTGCGACCACTCGGCATCCCGCGCTCAGAAGATACTTTGTGAGGTTGCCTATCCCGGCACCTATCTCCAGAACCCTCTGCCCTGGCGAAAGCTCTGCAACCTCCACCTCGCGCTCAAGCACGCCTTCACTGACAAGAAAGTGCTGCCCCAGCCTGCGGTTCGGCTTTATACCATACCTGCGAAGAATCAGTTTTGTTTCCTGGAGGAGGCTCACCTCTCCCGCCTCTTCCCGGCAGAGACGAATATCCGGTACTTTCTCTTTCCGTGCTTCACATCCTCTTCCGAAAGCTCTGCAATTATACGATTCACAATTAGCTTCGCAGGATCAGAGATTGCCTTAATCCTTTTTGAGATGTCTTCAAAGCTCTCAAAGGGCTTCTTCCTGCGCTCCTCCAGAATCTCCCACATCAGCTTCTTCCCTATGCCCGGAAGAAGCTCCAGCATGTGCAGCCGTGTTGTAAGCGGCGCGGCCTTATTAAAGAACTCCACGTAGCGCCTCTCGTCCTTCCTCACCAGCTTCTCAAGCACATAGGGCAGCTCGGCCTTTGCCGCTGAACTGAGCTCTTCATAGCTTATTCTGCGCTTTATGTAGTCTATCTTGTCCCTCTCCTTCTTTCCTATGTAAACCCTCTCGTGGGGCTTCAGCTCCACGCCACGCTTCGGGACAAGCTCAAGCAGAGAGAGGTACCTCTCACCTATCGCAAGGACCAGCGGCTCTTTCTTGTAAATCGGCCGCTCATCCTCCGGCCTGCCGTGGGGCAAGTAGTCCAGCACATACACATACTCTTCCATCCCCACCGCCGCGCCTCCCTCCTCATTCTTTAATATAAGGAGCACAGATTTCAACAATCTTCGCTATCTCTTCCCGGTCCAGTATTGCCCTTTCCTTTGCAAAGATTGCCCGCACATCCTCCTCGTCTCTGGGCAGGAGGTCGGCTATCTTCACAGCTATCTCCGGCCGTATCTTATCGCTTACCCTGAGCACCTCTTCCACGATTTTCCGCCCCTCATCCGGCGAGAGCCTTGCGAATTTGTGGAGGTAGTCCATGCATATCTTCTGCTCGTACAGGGGCTCCTCACTCTCCTCCAGCTCCTTCTCCAGAATGGCTCTGGCCTCGTACATTGTTATTGGTTTTACCTCAACAATCCCTCTTCCGCTCATTGTTTCTGCGCCTCTAAATGAACCGGTAGAGCAATTATCTGCTTTGTGGCGTTGCCATCCCTTATCTCAACCACATATGCCCTGCCTCTGCGCTCCTTCACCACGCCGGTATAGCCGTGGAAGCGCGGATGGGGCATGCCCCTGTGAACAGAGGGTTCAATCTTTATATGCACCCTGTCACCCGGTGAAAACTCCTGAAGTACTCTGCTCAGCGGCACAAGACCCCGTCTGCGCACAGGCTTCCTGACCTTCCGTGTGTGTTTTGTCCAGAATCCTTTTGACTTCTCCATTGCACACTCACCCTGAGACAGGCTAACTCTTTAACAGCACCTTCTATATATTACTTTCTCCTGAGGAAGCCAAATACTCTGCTTCCCCTTAGGTAAACACCCGGAATTATCAGGCTGAGGTGCAGCGCCAGGGCGGTGCGGGTGGTGATGTTAAGCACCGCCGCAACCGGCCAGACCGCCACACCAAGTGCTATCAATATGAGGCCAAGTCTTTCCCTTTCCACTTCCTTTAACCCCTTCAAAGATTATTAGTAATTACTTTTCCTGTGCTCCCGAAATATTTAATACTTCCGCTGGCAGGATTTTACAGGAATGTTTGTCTCCCATCCGCTGATAAAAGAAGGCTGTATAGAGGCCAGATTGTACCAGCAGACCATTCTGGCAAGTGCTTCCGGGGCGAACACCCTGGTGGTTGCTCCCACCGCCCTGGGCAAAACTGTAATTGCAGTACTGCTGGCTGCACACAGGCTTGAGCAGCATCCGGAGAGCAGGGTGCTCATGCTTGCACCCACCAAGCCCCTTGTAAACCAGCATGCCGGCAGCTTTGAGAGGTTCATGAAGATATCCCGGGATGAAATAGCCGTATTTACCGGGAGTGTTCCTCCGGAAAAAAGGCAGAATCTCTGGAAGAGCGCCAGGGTTGTGTGTGCAACTCCCCAGGTGGTGCAGAACGACCTCATAGCGATGCGCTACTCCCTCAAGCGGGTGTCACTGGTGGTATTCGACGAGGCTCACAGAAGTGTGGGTGACTATCCGTACACCTTTATAGCCCAGCGCTACATGAGCCAGGCTGAGCATCCACTTATACTTGCGCTGACCGCCTCTCCCGGCGGGGATGAAGAAAAGATAGCAGAGGTGGTGGAAAATCTTTACATTCAGAACATAGAGGTGCGCACAGAGAGAGACCCCGACGTTCGCCCCTACGTTAAGAGCCTTAAGGTGGAGTGGGTGCGTGTACCACTGCCACCGGAGTTCCTGGAGATTAAGAACTCACTTGAAAAGGCCCTGAAAAGGAGGCTGAAGGAGCTCCGGCAGCTTGGTATTGGGGTGGAGATAAACCCGGGTATAAGCAAGCGGGAGCTGCTCTCCCTGCGCGCCGGACTTCAGAGAAGCCTGGCAGAAGAGGCGATGCCAGAGCACTTTGCAGCGCTATCCCTTGTTGCAGGGTGCATAAATTTAGCCCATGCACTGGAGCTCCTGGAGACCCAGGGGCTGGAGACACTCAACCACTACTTTCTGCGTCTGCAGGGCGAGATGCGCTCGAAGGCAGCCCGGGAGCTGCTCCGTGACCTGGACTTCCTCCGCGCAGTACGCAGGTGTGCCAATCTGGCAGATGAAATGCACCACCCCAAGCTGGAGAAGCTGGTGGAGATACTCGGAAAGGAAGATCTGTCCGGGAGAAGGGCAATTGTATTCACCCAGTACCGTGACACTGTGAACAAGCTGGTTGAGGAACTTAACCGCATTGATGGAATATCTGCAGCACGTTTTGTCGGCCAGGCTTCGAGAAGCAGGGGGGACAGAGGTCTGAGTCAGCGGAAACAGCTGGAGGTACTTGAGAAGTTCCGGAGGGGAGAGCACAATGTGCTTGTAGCCACCAGTGTTGCGGAGGAGGGACTCGACATACCCAGCGTTGACCTCGTGGTATTCTACGAGCCAATTCCCAGTGAAATCCGTGCCATACAGCGAAGGGGCAGGACTGGGAGAAGCGGTGCGGGCAGGGTGATTGTGCTCATGGCGGAGAAGACCCGGGATGAGGCCTTCTACTGGAGCTCACTGCGGCGGGAGAAGCGAATGCACCAGGTGCTAACACAGCTCAGGCACAGGTTTTCAGCGGGCGATGCTGTGACCCGGCCAAAAACTTCAAGACTGGAGAACTTCTTTGAGAACAGCGTAACCATAGTTGTGGACACCCGCGAACTCTCTTCCAGCGTTGTGCGAGAGCTCCTGTCACTGGGCATAATCTCAAAGCCGAAGAGGCTGGAGGTGGGCGACTACATTCTAAGCTCACGGGTATGCGTGGAGCGCAAGACCACAGAGGACTTCCTTCAGAGCATCATAGATGGCAGACTCTTCGAGCAGGCAATAGCGATGAAGCGCAGCTACGCCCGACCGGTTATTCTTGTGGAGGGGGACTCCCTCTATACATCACGCAATCTCTCTCCTCAGGCGATTCGCGGCGCACTGGCGGCGATTGCTGTGGACCTGGGGATTCCCGTCTTCTTTACCGCCAGCGAGTCCGAGAGTGCTGCTCTCATAGCCTCGATTGCACGGAGGGAGCAGCTGGAAGGAGAGCGCTACGTTGAGGTTAGGGGCGGGAAACCAGCCACACTTGGAGAGCAGCAGGAGTTTCTCGTGGCCGGTCTTCCAGGAATAAACACCACCCTTGCCAGACGCCTGTTAAAAGAATTTGGAAGTGTGGAGAGAATCTTCACCGCCAGCAGGGAGGAGCTGATGCGCGTCCACGGAATAGGTGAAAAAATAGCAGAGGAGATCCGGCGGGTGGTAAGCTCACCCTATGAGGAGTGAGATGCCAGCTTCGCCTCTTCAGCGACCACCTCCTCAAGCAGCTTCTCTTCCAGCAGCCTGAGCTTCTCACTGCCCTTCCTCTCCTTACCTCTCTTGTTCAGCTTCGACATCTCTAACACCCCAGTATAAAAGTGGACGGCGGTGGAATAATTACCTTTCGGTGGCACCACCGTACATGGCGAACATCCCGTTCTTATAGAAGCAGTCAACCACACTAAAACCGGCACTTTTGAGGAGCTGCAGCTCCTTCTCCAGGGTGCAGAGCCTGGAGTAGTGCTCATCCTGAATGCACCTTTCAACAAGGTCATCGAAACTCTCATCCACACCTGCAAGCTGACTTCTCTCCTCAATCCACTTCCGCCACATGTTGAGGTACCATTCTTTCAGCTCCGCGGAGGGTGCCCTCACCAGGTCGATGTTCACAAACAATCCGCCTCCTCCCGCGAGCAGGGAGTGCAGGTAGCTGAGCAGCTCCATCTTCTCATCCTCAGTCAGGTGGTGAAGCGCCAGCGACGAGACCGCAAAGTCGCATTCCGGCAGCTCCATGTGCACAAGCTCATCAAAGCCAGCCCTTATGAAGTGCACCTTAAATCCCGAGAGGCGCCTTTCAGCTCTTCTCAGCATCTCCCCGGAGCCGTCCACAAGTATTGCGCTGGCACCGGGGTCTGCCATGAGCAGCTCCCGTGTCAGAAAGCCGTCGCCGCATCCCAGGTCGAGAATCCTTCCGCTCCTGCCCGCCATGCGGTGCATGTAAAGAGAGCGCAGAATGCGCACCATTTTATGCCGGTCCACAACTATAACCTCTGCAGCGCTGAGATAGCGCTCAACAAAGCCGGGACTGCTCCACCTGTCGCTCCCCTCTGCCATTCCTACTCCTCGAACTCCACCCACATCACAGGGTATGCCTCGTCCTCACTGTAGGAGAGCCTTCCAACACACCGAACACCCCGATACTCAACGCCAACCTCTGCCTCAAGCATCTCGGGTGACAGGGAGGCATAGCCAAAAGTGTTTTGTGAGGCACGTCTCAGAGGCTCCGGCTTTATCCTGACCCTTGCCCTGCTTACGTATGGCTGATTCAGCACCGCCCTGCGCATCGCTTCTTCCAGGCTCCTCCTTGATGCCTCGCTGACAGGCGTGCCAATAAACTGATGGAACAGCATCCCCAGTTTTATCCCTGCCTCAAAGGCGCATACCTCACGGGGCGAGGGTTCCATGTCTCCTCACCTAAAAAAGCTCCATCCAGGATGGCATCTCCGCGAAGTCGTCTCTGCTGAACACTATGCCCCTGAGAGTCTCACCCCTCTTCCACTCATAGGCGTAGCGTATAACGTCTGTTCTGTGTCTCTGTATGTCCCATACTGGGCGCACATACTCCTCCACATCCGGCTCCACCTCGTCGTATGAGAAGTTCATAATCGGCCTCCATAGCATGTGGTAGGCAAGTGGATTGGTAAGGGGGATCCACTCATCCCAGTCGGGCACATTCACATCCGCCTGCAGGTACTCCCCCCTAAGTCCCTGTGCACCCCAGAAGCTTCTGCCCCGGGTTACAGTCTTGGACTCGTCGCTGTAGGGTGCCGGATACGCCTCAACAAGAGTGGCACCCCTCACAACCCAGGGGGCGCGCACCCAGCCATAGGTGCGTGAGGGCATTTTAAGAGTGAACTCCTGGTACCACCGCAGAACCTTAATACCGGGATACTGCTTCTCAATCTTCAGTGGGTCAACGAACCCCTCGCCGGAGATGGTACCTGTTTTTACCTTTATAATAAGCCCCTCATTCGGCTTCAGATACCAGCCGGTGTAAGAGCCCTCCGGTGTCTGCACCGTTACTGCCGCCTTCTGAAATGACCCCCTGTACGTGTATATCTTCCCGCTCTCCACCATTTCCTCACCGTACACCCTCCAGAGCCCGTACTCCCTTACCGCGTAGGACTTCACACTGTATTCAGTGGTATCAAGCGTCCAGCCCTTGGGCAGCGCCACAAATACGCTGTAGTAGCCCCTGTTCTCTATCTTCGCCTCTATGTAAGAGGTGACCTCGGAGGGGGAAACGTACCCGTACTCCACCATCCCGAGACCGGTGTCCTGGGCATATGCAAATGGTAGCGCGAGGAGCATGGCGCCCAGCACGGAGAGCAGGGCCCGCACAGCTTCACCTCCCCTGCATCCAGGAAGAGGGCTGTGAAAGCACCATCTGCAGGTTCTCCTTATCCTTATCAGACAGGTACCTGGAGATGAGAGCCTTTGCCTCTTCCTCCTGCATCTCCAGCAGGATAAGGTACTCCTCGTCGAAGTCGCCAAGCTGACTCTCAATCTCCAGCTGGCTCAGCTTTATGCCGTAGTTGCGCAGCGCTGCCTCAATGTATGCGGGGTCTATCTTGTTGGCAGCAGCCGCTTTCTGAACCTCTTTCAGATTTACTGTGTAGGTTGTGGAGGTGCTGCTCTGTCTTATTCCTATGCTTATCGGACCCGTGAGGGAGCTGACGCCACCCGTTGAGATGCTGCCCTCACCTTTTGCTTCACCGCCCTGTCCGGAGACCATCCTGTTTTCAGACTCGCTCAGGCTTATTGATGCTGTTGCCCTGAGTATCGCCACAACCTGTGCATCGGTAACTATCTCCACGGCAAGAGAGTTGTTCTTGTAGTAGATGTTCACATAGTCGCCAGGCATTATAAATCCGCCCGCAGCCTGGGTTCTTGGCAGCCTTACAGGCACAAATACAGTGCGAATCTGCTCTATGATTGCACTCTTCAGCTGGCGGTAGTCGAGGGTTGAAATTGCCTCCATGACCTTTCCGTAACCTTTGTAGGTTCGATTGCCCGCAACAAGTATTATCCTGTCCTCACCAAAAACCTCACTTTTGGCACGGGCTTCAGCTCCCAGGTACTCGCGCCAGGCGGCACTCGCTGCGCTGGCAACATCCAGTGCTGCAAGCTCAGATGCGCTCTTTGCCTCCTTCACCTGCGAGACCAGGCGCTGCTTCTCTGCAGCATAGCGGGGTGGTAGTCCGGCAAAGGCCTGCTCAATCTCCGCCAGTTTTTTCTGCTGTGCCTTTGCAAAGGCCTCCCTGGCTTTTGCAGCCTCTTCTTCCTTAATCTTGGCCTCCTGCTCTATGGGCTTGATAAAAAATCTGTATCCCGCAAAAAATATCCCGGAAATTAGAATTATTATCACAAGAACTCCAACTATCCTGTAAAGCCTTCGCCTCCTGTCATCAGAGGGCGGTGATGGCGCTGCAGGGGCAACCTCCCCCTTCGGTGGTGCACGCTTTCTGAGGGCCTCGAGTCTGCTCACAATATCCTCTGCACCGCTCTCAGCTCTCTGCTCCATGGCCGGTTCCCCAGGATTGGTAGATATCTTCTTAAAAATTCTGCATATATATAGTTTATCGGTCTCCTATGCTCTTTGGTGCGTCGCAGAAAGGATTTTGCACCCTCCGGAGCATAACTGTGTATTACTCATTCTGCTTGCCGAAAAATCACAGAAGCATATGACAGAGCTACGGGGGGAAGCTCCTGAACACCCACCTTGACGACTCCGATGCTCTGGGTTCTGTGTAAACATCGTTCTCAATTGCGCCTGCACTGTTGTGGCAGCTGTTGCTCATGAATCCCCTCCTGCCACCTCCGCAGCTGAGTCCGGCTTCCAAGTTGGTTACCGCATGGTTGTTGGCATGATGGCAGCCAGTGCACAGGTCACCAATAAGCCGGCGGCTTACGTTCTGAGCCACCTTCGGATAGAAGTCTGTGGAGTTGTGCCCGCCGAAGGCGTGGGGCTCCTTGCTGGGCGGATACGGTCCTGTAGAGTTGTGGCAGGTGAGGCAGGTGAGCCTGAGCGCAGCGTGCACCGCAGAAGAGTTGAGGTTGTAGTTGTAGTAAGGCGCACCGGCATAGATGTCGAAGCTGGCATTCCTGTGGCAGCTCCTGCAGTAGGCGTCGGTGGCGCCGCCGTAGGTTGAGTTCTGGTGCCCGGGATGATAGGGCGAGCTCACACTCTTGTCGAGAACATCATCTGCGTGCTGTGAGCCCTGGGCATTGCCTGTATTGCCAAGCTGTATGCGCACATGGCACCGGACGCAGCTTATGTCGGTGATGTTGCGCCAGTAGTGGGTGCTGCCGCCCTGATTCAGCACATCAACGCTGTAGCTGCGCTGCGGACCGGGTGTTACAGACTGTATCTCGTAGATGTAGGTAGTACCGCCGTCCGGAGAGACGCCGGTGTTGTACACTGTGTAGTTTATGTATTCGTAGTAGAACAGCGTTAGCCTGGTGGAGTAGTTGGTGTGGCACAGCAGGCAGGCCTCGTTGGGACCGCGGCGTATGCGGTAGTCCTCAGCGCTTCTGAAAAGGGGCATGTGCGCCTCGTAGGTGCTGTTTATCTCTGAAACAACACTGCCATGGCAGTCTATGCAGCGGGGTATGCTCGCCGCATGAGCCTCCTGACCGGGAGAAAAGGTGGTGTTGTGGCAGGTGCGGCAGCTGAGGGAGGAGTGGTAAACTGATAAAGAGAGATTCCCGGCCTGTGAGGGATGGCACGAAGCACAGCTGACATTGGAGCCAGAAATAAATGTGTGCTGACCGGTAAACTTGGAGTAAGGAAAGTACATTCCGGTGAGCACAGCAATAAGTACGCCGGCAATCAGCAGCACCTTCCCTGACATCTCCATCTGTCTGTCTCCCGGAGAGTTTATAACATTTGTGTTGGAAGTTTAAAATAAATTTTAGTATCAGGTACGGTGCAAATTCCGAGCCCACCCCCTGCGGAACTTTTATAAATCGACCGGGAGATAATTAGAGAGGTGATTTGTTGGTACCCAGAGATGAGCATGAAGACGAGGAGGCGGCACTGCGCAGGCTGCGCCTGCCAAAGGATGATGAGGTTCTGGGTGTAGTGGAGCAGATGTTCGGCGGCTCGCGTATGCTGGTGCGCTGCAAGGACAACAAGCTGCGCATGGTGCGCATTCCCGGCAAGATAAAGCGCAGGATATGGATAAAGGTGGGGGATGTGGTTATTGTAAAGCCCTGGAAGGTGCAGGGGGACAAGAAGGGCGATGTAGTCTGGCGCTACACCAGGCCCCAGGTTGACCGGCTTATAAACATGGGGCTACTGTGAAATGGATGTGGAAGAAAGGGTCTCAAGGCTCGAGGTAGAGCTGGAAAAGCTGCGCTCCCGCGTCAGGGGCGTTGAAGACCTAAAGGTGGCGAGTGAGGTTTTTGATAAAGCCACACTTCTCACGCTCTACGAGCTGGCCAACAGGGGCTACATCGACGTAATGCAGGGTGTGATAAAGACGGGTAAAGAATCCAACGTATTCTTCGCAAGGGACCCGGACGGAAATCCCCTTGCGGTGAAGATACACCGTGTGGCCACCAGCGACTTCAGGGCCATGACCAGGTACATCGAGGGGGACCCGAGGTTTCCGAAGATGAGACGCACCCGCCGCGGAATTGTTTACACCTGGGTGAGGAAGGAGTTCAAAAACCTCGAACGCGCTCATCTGGCGGGGGTGCGGGTTCCCAGGCCCGTTGCCTTCAGGAACAACGTACTGGTGATGGAGTTCATAGGCGAGGACGACAGGGCTGCGCCCATGCTAAGGCAGGTCGAGCTTGCGAATGCGGAGGAGTTCTTTAACGAGCTTCTTTCCAATCTGCGCCGCCTCTACTGCGTTGCAAACCTGGTGCATGCAGACCTGAGCGAGTACAACATCTTGGTCAGGGACGCAAAACCTGTGATAATAGACCTCTCCTCCGGTGTGCTGAGGACACACCCCCTGGCGCAGGAGTTCTTTGCACGTGACGTGGCCAACCTGGTGAGGTATTTCAGAAGGTACTTTTCTGTGGAGTATAATGAGGTGTACAGCTACATTACCTCCTGCGGTGGTAGGCATGGAGTACCTGAGGATTCCCAGAGATAGAATTGGAGTGCTCATCGGCAGGCAGGGTGAGGTGAAGCGCAGAATTGAGCGCGAGCTCAGGGTGAAGCTTACAGTTGACAGGGAGGGTATGGTCACTATAGAGAACGCAGGAGGTGAGCCCCTCGCGGCCTGGGTGGCGCGCGACATAGTGCGGGCTATTGCGCGGGGGATGAGCCCTGAAAAGGCGATGAAGCTCCTCAGTGAGGATTACACGCTGGAGCTCATAAATCTGAGCGATTATCTGCGCACCCCCAAAGCGTTAACCCGCCAGAAGGCGCGCATTATAGGTACAAAGGGGAAAACGCGCCGTTACATCGAAAGCGCCACCGGAACACACCTCAGCGTCTACGGCAAGAGCGTGGCGATTATAGGGGGCTATGATGAGGTGCAGGTAGCGCGCGAGGCGGTGCTCATGCTGGTGCAGGGCAAGCCCCACAGCGCAGTGTACCGCTTCCTGGACCGCAAGGCCAGAGAGCTCAAGGAGAAAAGGATGCTCTCCCTCTGGAAGCGCAGGGTATGATAGTCTCCCTCTTTGATCCCTGGCGAAGCAGGCTGTGCACCTGTCCCAGGAAGTACTCTCTGAATCCCTACACCGGCTGCTCCCACGGCTGCATCTACTGCTACATCACCAGCTACATCCCGCGCGCCTTCGAAGCACGGCCGAAGAGGAACCTGCTGAGGCAGCTGCGACGGGAGCTGCGGAGGCTCGACCCCCGCATACCAGTTACCATTGCCAACAGCTCAGACCCCTACCAGCCCCTGGAGAGGGTGCACCGGCATACACGTGCGTGCTTGAAACTGCTGCAGAAGTTCAATTTTGGGGTGGAGGTTGTAACCAAGGGCGACCTGGTGGCGAGGGATGCCCCGCTTCTCGCTGAAATGCGCTCCGCAGTTGCCGTGACGGTAACCACCCTCGACGAGGACATCGCAGCCAGACTCGAGCCCTCAGCGCCCTCTCCTGAGCGCAGGCTGCGTGCAATGCAGCAGCTTGTGGAGCGGGGCGTTAACGTAGCTTGCAGAATTGATCCCGTTATACCCGGGGTAAACGAAGGGGTGGAGGAGCTCGTCAGGGAGCTTGACGCCATCGGCGTGAGGCATGTAACCTCCTCTACCTTCAAGCCCCGCTTTGACTCCTGGCGCCGCTTCTGCGATGCTTTCCCTGAGCAGGCGGCAAGACTTAAAGAGCTCTATTTTGAGAAGGGCAGAAGGGTGCAGAACTCCTACTACCTGCCGGAAGAGCTGCGAAGAAGGCTTATGCTCCGCGTTCGCAGCGCCTGCAGCAAGCACGGCATCACCTTCGCCGTATGCCGCGAGGGGCTGGGACTGAACACCGCACCCAGCTGTGACGGCACGCACCTTCTGAGCTCACACACCCGCGATGCTCAGCACGCCCATAGAGGCCAGCATAACCACCATACCGGCGATGAGCACCCCGAGTGATATCGCGGGAAAGGCGTAGCGGAACTCTATACCGAAGATATACGCCGCAGCCACACCGGTCCAGGCACCTGTTACCGGCAGTGGGAGCGCCACAAAGGGCACCAGGCCGAGGGCACCGTACCTCGCAATCTTCTCTCCCGTCCTTCTCCTCGTCCTCGAAAACAGCCAGGAGAAGAAGCTGTCAAAGACAGAAAATCTCCTGCGCAGGTAGCCTTCAATCCTGCCAAGAAGGAGCAGCAGCACCGGAACAGGTAAAAGGTTTCCGAGCACAGCGAGCAGGTAGCTCTTCCAGGGGCTCATCCCGTAAACTTTGAGCGCCAGTGGTATCGCTCCCCGGAGTTCTGAGACGGGCATCGCGGCGATGGCGATCACAACCAGCTCAGGAGGTAAAACCTGCTCGGGCATTCTCCTTCCTCTTCCTGAGGGCGGAGCAGACCCTCTGCAAAAAATCATGAAAAGCTTAAAAACCGATTGAATGGGTGCAGTAGTGTATCCCGGCGGCCGGATTTGAACCAGCAACCTAGGGATCTACAGTCCCCCGCTCTACCAGGTTGAGCTACGCCGGGTGTGGGTATTACAGAAGATTAACAAGGGGAAAATAAAACTCCAGCATACCATGCACAATACCATGCAGCCGTGAACATCTGCGTATATTTGATGGATTAAAACAAAGAAGTCCGTGGTGTGCCATGAAGAAAAATTTTTATACGCGGGTTTGCATATTTATACACATCCCTTTTAATATACAGGAGGCGAGTAGATGGTAAATGTGGTTTGGATGCAGGGGGCTACGGATAACGGCTGCCTTGTTTCTTTTCTGAACATGCAGCAGCCGGATGTGTACCAGGCGATTGAGAAGCTTGGAGTAAGCATAAGCTATCAGAACACCATAAATCCGGCGAGCGGCAGGGAGGTCATCGCAACGCTGGAGAAGTACATCGCCGGCGAGGAGCAGCTGGACGTGCTCATAATCGAGGGCGCAATACCCCGCGGCCCCAACGGCACCGGCATGGCGTGCTTCATAGGTCCGAAAAGCTTTGCCCAGTGGATAAGCGAGCTCGCGCCAAAGGCGCAGTACGTGCTTGCCGTCGGGACCTGCGCCGCCTTCGGCAACATACCCGCGGCTGAGCCCAATCCCACCGACGCTACTGGCGTGCAGTGGCACAAGACCGAGATGGGGGGCTTCCTGGGCAGGGAGTTCCGCTCGAAGGCGGGTCTGCCGGTGATAAACATCTCGGGCTGTCCGGCGCACCCCGACTGGGTGGCGCAGACGCTCGTGGCGGTG
The DNA here is from genome assembly GCA_015521565.1 of Candidatus Hydrothermarchaeota archaeon. Taxonomy (GTDB): domain Archaea; phylum Hydrothermarchaeota; class Hydrothermarchaeia; order Hydrothermarchaeales; family BMS3B; genus Pyrohabitans. The sequence continues at coordinate 7,466 of WANX01000009.1, read as the reverse complement.
CTCCTGGGCAAGAATGTGGAGCTGGATAAGTACAACCGCCCCAAGGACTTCTTCGGGGAGGAGATTACTGTGCACGACGGGTGCCCGCGCAACGAGTACTACGCCTTTAAAGTAGCTGCGGAAAAGTTCGGCGATAAGGGGTGCCTGTACATGAACCTGGGCTGCAAGGGGCCGCACACCCACAGCGACTGCAACCGCAGGCTGTGGAACAGGCAGAGCAGCCTTACGCGCTGCGGAATACCCTGCCACGGGTGCACAAACCCCGACTTTCCAGAGGGAAGCATGCCCTTCTTCCAGCGCCGCAGGCTGGTGGTGGAGGGCTGGAAGGTGGTGCCGTACCTCATCGGCTCAGGGTTCATGAAGCTTGCAAAGCCCGAGAGGCTTAAGAACGAGTGAGGTGGAGGCAATGCCAGAACTTGACCTGAGCCCGATTACAAGAATTGAGGGGCACCTGGACTTTAAGATAAATGTGGAAGAGGGCAAGGTTACCGACGCCAAGGCGATAGGGGCGCTCTTCAGGGGCTTCGAGATAATCCTCAGGGGCAGGGACCCCCTCGACGCGCTTGTGATAACCCCGCGCATCTGCGGCGTCTGCCCGACCTCGCACAACGACGCCTCCGCGCGTGCGCTGGACGACGCGCTCAATGCGAGCATCCCCGAGAACGGCTACCTGATGCGCAGCATCCTGCTGGGCGTGGAGAACCTGATGAGCCACGCGGCGCACACCTACGTGCTCTTTGGTCCCGACCTGGCGAACAAGAAGTACGAGAAGCACGAGGCTTACCCCGAGTTGGCGAGGCGCTTTGCACCGCTAACAGGAACCTCCTACAAGGGTGCGGTGCTGGCGAGGATAAAGCTGGACGAGATCTTCGCCATCTTCGGGGGCAAGCATCCCCATACCACCTTCGTGCCCGGAGGCGCGCCCGTGCGCCCGCAGCTCAGCGACATAACCAAGGCGCTGAGCATATTTATGCAGGTGCAGGAGTTTCTGGAGAACGTAACCCTCGGGTGCAGCATAGAGCGCTGGCTGGAGAACAGGAGCTTAAAGGATGTGCAGAAGTGGCTGGAGGAGGATGAGAAGCATGCGAACAGCGATTTAGGTTTGTTCATCCGCTATGCACCAGAGCTCGGGCTGCACAAGCTCGGGCCCGGTCCAGGAAACTTCCTGTCCTACGGAGTCTATGCCCAGGCAGACGGCAGGAACTGGCTGCCGGCTGGCTTCTACGACGGGAAGCACCACAAGTTAGACCAGAGCAGGATTGAGGAGCACATAAAGTACTCCTGGTACACCGGCTACGAGGGCGGCAGACATCCCCTGGAGGGCGTAACAGAGCCCTACTATGAGGAGGGGGAGAAGTACACCTGGGCCAAGTGCCCGCGCTACGACGACAAGCCAGCTGAGGTAGGACCCCTCGCCAGGATGATAATCGACAAGGACCCGCTGGTGCTGGACCTGGCGAAGGAGTACGGCCCCTGCGTGTACACGCGCGTGTTAGCGAGGCTCCACGAGGCGGTGCGCCTGGCGGCGAAGATAAGGGAGTGGCTGCTGGAGCTCGACCCGGCGAAGCCCTTCTTCGGCAGCTACGAGCGAGTTAGCAGCGCTGAGGGAATAGGCCTGACGGAGGCTGCGCGCGGAGCGCTGGGGCACTGGATAAGGATAAAGGATGGCAAAATAGACAACTACCAGGTGATTACACCCACAGCGTGGAACGTCTCCCCCAAGGACAGCAACGACGTTCACGGCCCTATAGAGCAGGCGGTGATAGGCACACCCGTGGAAGACGAGAACAACCCCATTGAGGTGCAGCACGTGATAAGGAGCTACGACCCGTGCATCGCGTGCACAGTGCACGTGATTACACCCAGGAGGAGCTACAAGCTCAAGGTGGTTTAACCACCTTTTCTTTTTTTGGGGTGCGCCCGCCTTGCTCGTCCTGGGTCTGGGAAACACCCTGATGGGCGACGACGGCGTTGGCGTAGCTGCGGTGCAGGAGCTCAAGAGGCTTGGGCTTGAGGGGGTGGAGCTGAAGGAGGGCGGAGTCCGCGGGATAGGACTTCTCCCGGTGCTGCGCGGAAGGAGAAGGGTGGTTATAATAGACGCCGTCCGGGGAGGCGGCGGAGAGCCTGGAACAATCTACCGAATTACCGGGGAGGAGCTCGCCGAAGCTGAGTTCAGCCTGCTGTCGCTGCACCAGCTTGCGCTGGAGCACGTGCTTGCGCTGGGCAGGGAGCTGCTCGGCGGGGAGTTTCCGGAGGAGATAGTTATTTATGGGGTGGAGGTGGAGAAAGTTAGGCCTGGAGAAGGGCTCAGCGAGCCCGTGGAGAGGGCCCTGCCCAGGCTTGTGAAACTCGTGCTAAAGGAGGTGGCAGGAGATGTGCCTTGCGATACCGGGAGTGGTCAGGGAGATCAGGGGCAGCCTCGCTGTGGTTGACTACGGAGGCATAGCCAAGGAGGTGGACATCTCCCTCCTGGAGGATGTGCAGGTGGGGGACTACGTGGTGGTGCACGTGGGGTATGCGATTTCAAAGCTGAGTGAGGAGGAGGCGAGGAGGAGCATAGAAACCTGGAAGGAGGTGCTGGAGAGGCTTGGAGCTGCTTAGGGACTTCAGGAGCAGGGGGCTTGCGAGGCGCTGCATCCAGGCGATAGAGGAGCTTTCCTCGGGAGAGGAGTACACCTTTATGCACGTGTGCGGCACCCACGAGCAGAGTATAACGCGCCACGGGCTTAGAAGCCTGCTCCCGGCTAACATAAGGCTCATCGCAGGCCCCGGCTGCCCCGTGTGCGTCACGCCAGCGGGCGACGTGGACGCGGCGGTGGAGCTGGCGGAGCAGGACAAGGTCGTGCTCACCTATGGCGACGCGCTGCGCGTGCCGGGGAGCGAGCTCTCCCTGGCGCAGGCAAAGGCGAGGGGCGCAGATGTGCGCGTGGTGTACAGCATACGCGAGGCGGTGAAGCTGGCGCGGAGGTCCCCGGGAAGGGAATTCGTCTTCTTTTCCATAGGTCTGGACACAACAGCGCCCAGCGTGGCGATGGAGGTAAAGCGCGGCTTGCCCGCGAACCTGAGTGTGCTCAACGCCCTGCGCCTCACAGTGCCGGTGATGGAGCTCCTTCTCGGAATGGGGGACCTGCGCTTCGAGGGCTACCTTGCGCCAGGGCATGTGTCGGCGGTAATAGGAGCCAGAGCCTATGAGGTGCTTGCGAAAGCGTACGGCATGCCCGTCGTTGTCTCAGGTTTTGAGCCTCTTGATATTCTCCTGAGCGTGGCGATGCTTGTAAAGCAGCTCAGGGAGGGCGAGGCAAGGGTTGAGAACGAGTACTCGCGGGTGGTTAGCTACGAAGGCAACCAGATAGCGCAGAGGCTGGTGGAGGAGGTGTTTGAGGTTGCCACGGTGCACTGGCGCGGCATAGGCAGGGTGCCCTTCTCGGGGCTCAGGCTGAGGGAGGAGTTCTCCGGCTTCGACGCCAGGGAGAGGTACGGCCTCGAGCAGCGCAGCGGCAGGGATATACGCCCCGGATGCAGCTGCCACCTGGTGATAACAGGAAAGCTCTCGCCGCAGGAGTGCACCATGTTCGGCAGAGCGTGCACCCCGGCTAAGCCCTACGGGCCGTGCATGGTCTCCAGCGAGGGCACATGCAACGTCGCCTACAGGTACGGTGGGTAGGATGCACGAGCTGAGCGTTGCCCTGGGAATTGTGGATGCGGCGCTGGAGAAGGTTAAAGACGGGCGCGTGGTTGAGGTGGCCCTTGCGGTGGGGGAGCTCACCCACATAAACGGGGAGCAGCTCGCCCTCGCCTTCGAGGTCGCCTCAAGGGGCACGCCCCTGGAGGGGGCGAGGCTGAAGGTGAGGCGGATTGAAGCGAGGCTGCGCTGCGTGCGCTGCGGCTGGCAGGGGGAGAGCTTCACCTGCGGGAGGTGCGGCTCAGCCATGGAGGTGCTGCAGGGCGAGGAGATTCTGCTGGAAAGGCTCAGGGTGGTGGAAGAGGATGCACCGCGTGAGTGAGGTTGAGGTGCAGCAGGACCTGCTGCAGGCGAACCGCGAGCTTGCGGGAAGAAACCGCAGACTGCTGGAGGAGAAGGGAGTGGTTGCGGTGGAGGTGAGCGGCGCTATAGGCTCGGGGAAGAGCACCCTGATAGAGCTTGCGGTGAAGGAGCTGGGACTAAGCACCGCCGCAATCGCTGGAGATGTCGTGGCAGCCCTCGATGCGGCGCGCTTTTCAAAGCTGGGCATACCCGTGGTTCCGCTGAACACCGGCAGGGAGTGCCACCTGGATGCGCACCTCGTGGCTCATGCGCTTGAGCAGCTCCCCCTGGAGCAGCTTGACATGGTATTCATAGAGAACGTGGGAAACCTCGTCTGCCCCGCGGACTTCGAGCTGGGGGCGCACACCCGCGTGGTGGTGGTGAGTGTTACCGAGGGCGACGACATCGTGGCCAAGCACCCCGGCATCTTCCGCAGAGCGCAGCTTGCGGTGATAAACAAGATAGACCTCTCGGGCTTTGTGGGGGCTGACCCGGAGAAGATGGCGCGGGATGCGAGGCGGCTTAACCCGGGGCTGGAGGTTATCAAGCTCTCGGCAAAGACGGGGGAGAACCTCTCCAGGTGGTACAGGTTCCTGCGCAGAGTCGCAGAATTGAAGCCAACTTCTTCTGGACGCTGAAAGACAAAGTATAAGTAAAGCCCATGCTCCGGATATTCTGGGGGGAGAGCGGTGGTCAGGATACTCTGCGTGGACGACGACCCCGAGTTTCTGCGCATTCTGGGCAGGATGCTGGAGGAGAGGGGATACGAGGTTTATCTCGCCGAGAGCGGCAAGCGCGCCCTGGAGATGCTTGAGAAGGTCTCGCCGGACCTGATACTGCTGGACATAATGATGCCGGACATGGACGGCTGGGAGACGCTGAGGGAGATAAAGAGGCGGGGGAGCACCACACCTGTGATAATGCTGACGATACTGTACGAAGTCGGCGACAGGGAGAGGAGCTTTGAGCGGGGTGCAGATGCGCATGTACCCAAACCCGTGAGAAAGGTGCAGCTTTTCAGGACCATCGAATGGGTGCTCAGAAATGCGGGCAGAGCCACCGCCCTGTGAGGGATGTGTCATCATGGTCTCCGGAGCACCGGGAACCGGAAAGAGCAGAATTGCAAACAGGCTGCTGGAGCTGCTGGTGAGCAGAGGTGAGGAGACTGTGTATATAACCACAGAACTCAGTCCGGTGGAAATAGAGAGGTCCATTTCCGCGGAAGCGGGGCTCAGCCGTGTCAGCTACTTTGACGCTACGAGCTGGAGCATTGAGGACTACAGAAGGGCCTCCAGCGTGCTGGGGAGGGTAACAACGCTGCACACCAGGAGGGTTGAGGAGCTGCTGGAAGAGGTGCAGGGGGTTGTGGAGAACATAATCGTAAACTCCCTCTCCTCCTTCCTTTTCAGGGCGAAGGACAGGAGGCAGATAAAAAGGCTGAGGGAGAGGTTTTCATATACCAGGACAAGTGGCGGCATACTCCTGTTCACAGTCCATGAGTACGTGCACCCGCCCAGGGTGTACTCACTGCTCGAATCCGGAGCTGATATTATAATCAAAACACACCCCGAAGAGGCACCCGTGGAGAAGGCTGCCGAATCCCCCGAGGGGCTGGTCGTGGAGAGCAGGGATACTGATGCGGATGCGGGGCGTATTGTTGAGGAACTCCTGCGGCTGGATATAAATGTGCTTGCAGGAATGCTGTACAGGGTATATGCTGGTCTTCTCCTGTGTTTTCAGCCGCCAAAGTGGCCTTTGCCCCCGATGTAGCAATTCACAGCACGTGATAAGCGGTCAGGTGATGAAAAGCTTTTAAGCTCGAAGACTAAATTGGATATTCAATGAAAAGACTTCTGTGGTGGCTTCTTGCCGGTACAAGAGGGGGAGAAACCCGCGCGATGATACTCCGGCTTCTCAGGGAGCGACCGTACAATGCCAACCAGCTTACCCGTGAACTCGGGGTGGACTACAAGACAGTGCGCCATCACCTGCGTGTTCTCCAGAAGAACAGAGTAATAATCGCAAGGGGTGAGAGATACGGGAGGCTCTACTTTTTGTCACCGCAAATGGAGGAGAATATCGGAATACTCGAAGAAATATGGAGCAAAATTGGGAAAAAGAAGTTAAAGGAAAGGAGGTGATTCGAGGATATGTTCCACATCCTGTACAGTGTTTCCAACTTCATCAACATGGTGCTGCTGTTGATACTCGCCTACCTGTACCTGCAGGACTACAGAAAGGTTCGCTCAACCTTCACCCTGGGGCTGGTGATTTTTGCTGTGGTTCTGTTCATAAATGCGCTGCTCTCCTGTCCAAGCATCTTCTACCTCCTCTCCGGATATGACGTATGCCCCTATGAGCCCTTCCATGCCCTCGCCTCTGCGGTTGAGACAGTCGCCCTGGTGGTGCTTCTCTATATAAGCACCAGGTAGATTTGGTTGACAAGGTTAACGGTGGCGGAAGGAGATTGGTAACATGGTAAAAAAGAAGAAGCGCACAAAAAAAGGCGGAAATGCAGCGCTGATCATGTCGCTGCTGGTCATTGCAAGTGCCGCGGCTTACTTTGTGACCAGGGAGAAAGCCGAGCTGCCCGTGGATGTGCAGCTTCCGGATTATGCCTATAAAAACGAAAGAGTGCTGACAGCCTACAGGGTGGCGGTTGCATATCCGGAGATAGGCAGAGCTGTGCCGTGCTACTGCGGATGCAAGGACGTGCGCAGTGAGCAGTTCCCCACGGGCCACAGGAGCCTCTACAACTGCTTCCTCAGCGATGACGGACGATTTACCTCCCACGGAGCGAACTGCTTCATATGTGTGGATGAGATGCTGGAGAGTTATCAGATGTACCTGCAGGGGAACTCCCTGAAGCAAATACGCGCCGCCATAGATGCCAGGTACGCGGGGAGATATGCCGAGCCCACACCCACTCCCTGGCCCCGGTGAGGTGAATAACAGATGAAAATAGGAAACCCGAAGAGCCTTATAACCCTGCTTGCCCTTGTGGTGATTGTGGCCTTTGCCCTGCTATCTGCAAAGACCACTCCTGTTCTGAGTGACAAGAACCACACCTACGTTGGAGACCTTGTGTGGCTGAACTCCTACGAAGCAGGGCTGGAGAAGGCAAGGCAGGAGGGCAAGCCTGTGGTGCTGTACTTCTGGGCCACCTGGTGCAAGTTCTGCAGACAGCTTCACGATGAGGTTTACCCGGACCCGGAGGTTAACTCACTGCTAACGGAGCGCTTTGTGCTTGTGGCTATCAACATAGACAAGAATAAAGAGATTCCCCCCAGGTATGGGGTGCAGTATCCGCCGGCCATTATATTCACCGACGAGAATGGCCAGGTTATAGAGAGGATAATGGGGTACGTCCCGAAGGAGGTTTTCCTGCAGTACGCAAGGGGTGCACTGGAAAGCTACGAGAAGGGGAAGAGTTAGTCGAAAT
>WANX01000008.1 GCA_015521565.1 Candidatus Hydrothermarchaeota archaeon | reverse complement strand
TGTAAATCCCCCTGCCGTCGTGGGTGATTCTGCTCACCTTGCCGTGCATCAGCGTCTTCGCTCTCGCCACCTTCGCGCCGAAGGCGACGCCTATAGCCTGGTGCCCCAGGCACACGCCCAGGATGGGCACCTGTGAGCCAAGCTCTCTTATGAGCTCAACGCTAACGCCTGCCTTCTCTGGCACCCCTGGCCCAGGGGAGATTATTATCCTCTCTGGCTCCAGCCTCCTTACCTCCTCTACGCTTAGGTTGTTCCTTCTCACTTTAACCTCAGCGCCCAGCTCGCCCACGTACTGGTACAGGTTGTACACGAAGCTGTCCACGTTGTCTATAATGAGCACCCTCATTTAGCGCCCCCCATGGCTATAGCGCGCAGCATGGCTCTGCCCTTATTCCTCGTCTCCTCGTACTCCCGCTCGGGCACGGAGTCGGCGACTATGCCCGCGCCCGCCTGCACGTAGGCTTTTCCCTGCTGGAAGACTATAGTGCGAATCGCTATGGCGAAGTCCATGTCCCCAGAGAAGGAGAAGTAGCCCACCGCTCCAGCGTAGATTCCCCTCCGGGTGGGCTCCAGCTCCTCTATAATCTGCATCGCCCTAACCTTTGGCGCGCCGCTCACAGTGCCGGCTGGAAAGCACGCCTCAAGCGCATCAAGGGCATCCTTATCCTGGCGAAGCTCGCCGACGACGTTGCTAACCATGTGCTGCACGTGCGAATAGCGCTCTATGCTCATGAACTCGTCCACGGTAACGCTACCGAAGCGGGAGACCTTGCCTATGTCGTTCCTTCCTAAATCCACCAGCATCACGTGCTCAGCTCTCTCCTTCTCATCGTTCAGCATCTCCCTGGCAAGCGCCTCGTCCTCCACCACGTCTCTACCTCTGGGCCTAGTGCCAGCGATCGGGCGGGTGACCACCTTTCTGCCCTCCACGCGAACAAGAATCTCAGGCGAAGAGCCGACGATGGCTTTGTCCTCAAGCTCAAGGCAGTACATGTAGGGGGAGGGATTTATCTTCTTAAGCGCAAGGTAAACGCTGAAGGGGTCTCCAGAGAAGGGAACCTCAAAGCGCTGGCTCAGCACCACCTGGAAAATCTCGCCCGCGTAGATGTACTCCTTGGCTCTTCTCACCGCCTCCTCAAAGTCACTGCGGGAGAAGTTGCTCTTCACCTCAAGCTCAGCCTCGCCGGGAGTGAAGCTCAGCCGCTCTGCGCTATTTACAGCCTCCTCCAGCTGGTTAAGCGCCCTTACCGCGCGCTCATACTCCTCCTCAAGCCGATCCTCGTCTTCTAAGATAAGGTTAGAAATCAGCAGCACCTCCTCGCGCCAGTGGTCGAAGACCACAGCATCCCTCGCGAGCAGAAAGAGGGCATCTTCGTGGTGCAGGTCGTCCTTCGTGCTACTTCCTATCTCTTCGAAGTAGCGCACCACGTCGTAGGCGAAGAAGCCCACGAGCCCGCCGAAGAACTTGGGGAGCTTTTCTGTGGTGGGCACCACCTGGTAGCTGAGAAACCTGCGCAGTGCGCTTAGCGGATTGTCAACCTTCTCCTCGCTGCCGTTGAAGCGCAGCACGTGGTTTTTAAGCGAGATAATCATCTCGGGCTCTGCGCCCAGGAAGGAGTAGCGCGCTATCTTCTCGCCGAAAATCGCTGACTCCAGCAGGAAGGCGCTGCCTCTACCGCGCAGCACTGCATAGACGTCAACCGGCTGAAGCTTCCTCATGGATAGCCTGCGCACAAGGGGCAGGAGACAGCGCTTTCTCCCTGCGACAAGCCTGCGGAGCTCCTCCAGAGAAGGCTCACGCATGCACCAGCCTCCTTGTCGCCTCCTCTATGTCCTGGCTGCGCATTATGCTCGTGCCCACAAGCGCTGCATCGCAGTGGCGCAGCACCCGCCTGATGTCTGCCTCACCTGAGATTCCAGAGGCAGAAATCCTTATCCCGTCTATGAGCTTGGCCAGCCTCTTGCTGCGCGAGAGGTCTATCTCCAGCGTGTCCTTGTCCCGGTTGTTTATCACGTATATGCGGGCGCCGCATCGCTGCGCAAGGCTTATATCCTGCGGGGAGTGCACCTCAACAAGAGGCTCCATCCCGAAGTGCCTGCACCTCGCTATTAGCTCTCTCAACTCCTCCTCGGAGAAGAAGCTGGCTATGAGGAGCACGCTGTCGGCGCCGTAGTAGTAGGCCTCGTCCACCTGCCCGGTGGCAAAGATAAAATCCTTGCGCAGCACGGGCAGAGAGCAAACCTCAGAGACGCGCCTGAGGTAGTCCAGGCTGCCCCTGAAGTACTTCTCCTCGGTGAGCACGGAGATTGCGCACGCTCCGCCGCGCTGCATCGCAAGAGCTATAACTTCAACATCCCCCGGCTCGCGAATCTCGCCCCGCGGAGAGGCGAACTTCACCTCCGCGATGACGGGGTTAACTCCGCGCTTCCTGGCAGAGAGTATTGCCTCCTCAAAGCTTCTTGGCATGCGTTCGGGCCTCACCTCCAGGCCAAAGCCGCGGTACCTCTTCCTGCAGTCGGCGAGTATCTTCTTAAACATGTGATTCACCAATGTGCACAATTATCCTATGGTGTACGATGAGGGATAAGATAGTACCGCATGAAGGGATATTTAAAACTTATGGTGCACCCACGCACTGCCGGAGTACCCGTTGAACACTCCCGGTTTTTACGTCTCACCAGCTCCCTCTCCAGTAACTGCGCCTTGTCACAATATTCTCAGGGAATACACCAGGCGACACAAAAATGGCTGAGCCAGCATGAAATTGTGCAAGCTATGTGCTGAGTGGTGTACTGGTTAAAGGCCACAAAGCAGAGCAGCGGATGAGGTCAAGCAGGCTGTGCAGGGAGATGGTGATAAGGCATGCCTGCTCTTATCCCCGGTGGGGCGGAGGTGAAAAAGTTCGCGGCTCTTAATATGGCGTGGTTTCCCGGAGGATATCCCTCTACAGCTCTCCCTCAAACTCCTCCAGGGACACGAAGTTCTCCACATCGTTGCCCCTTGCCCTGAGTATTTCTCTGGCGAGGAGCCAGTATACAAGGGCAAGGGCTTTCCTACCCTTATTGTTTGTGGGTATCACTATATCCACGCCGGCGGCGCTGTTGTCGGTATCGCAGAGCGCAATAACAGGGATGCCTATTTCGCCAGCCTCTCGCAGCGCCTGCTCATCTCCACGAGGGTCTGTGACAAGGAGCACCTCTGGCTCTATAAAGTGCTTCAGATTGGGATTTGTCAGCGTTCCCGGGATGAAGCGTCCTGCAATTGCCCTTGCACCCACAAGACGGGCAAGCTGCTCTATGGGACGCTGACCGTACTGCCTGCGTGACACCACCAGAATCTTGCTGGGCTCAAACTTTGCCAGGAACTTCGCCACGGTGGCTATACGCTCATCCGTCTTCTTGACGTCAAGCACGTACAGCCCGTCGGGACGGACGCGGTAGATATAGGGCATCATATCAGCATTCTTCTGCTGCGTACCTATGTGCACCCCAGCCGCAAGATAGTTGTCCAGAGAAGTGAGCTTCGTTTCCATTTTACGCCTCCTTAAACTTTTGGCAGCCTTGCGAGCCTCGCCCTGCTGGGCGTGAGCTCTTCAGCAATTCTGATAAGCTCATTAAGCTTTGCTATTCTCTCCCCTCCGATAACACCTGTCTTAATTATTGGTATGCTGAAGGCAACCGCCAGATGAGATATTGTCTCGTCGGTGGTCTCGCCGGAGCGGTGGGATATCACCGGAACCAGCTTCTCATTCATCGCCAGCTTAATAGCCTTGAAGGTATCCGTGAGGGTACCGCACTGGTTGGGCTTTATAAGCACGGCGTTGGTGGAGCTGCGCTGTATTCCGCGCCTCAGTCTATCGACGTTTGTGACATAGAGGTCGTCGCCGCAGATGAGCGCTCTGACGCGGGAGGTGAGCTCGGCGAAGGTTTCAAAGTCCTCCTCCTGCACCGGGTCTTCAACATAGTAAAGCTGGTAATCCTCTATTAAGCTGGCGATATACTCCACCTGCTGCTCCGGTGTTAGCTCCCTCCCATCGCCATACACGTAGCGCTGCTTCTTCTCATTCCAGAACTGACTTGCCGCCACATCTAAACCAAGACGCAGCTTAACCCCTGTTTCCTGTTCAACGAGGTCGCAGACCCTGGTTAGCGCCTGAAGCGCCTCCTCGTCGCTCATTGCGGGCGCCCACGCACCCTCGTCCCCCTTCCCGAGGTTTCCGCAGCGCTTTGTGAGCTCGTCCCTGAGCTTTTTGTGGACCTCGGCATTGGTGCATATCGCCTCGGCGATATCGCGGGCTCCCACAGGGATAACCAGAAACTCCTGAATTGTGGTGGAGTTGCTCGCATGTGCCCCGCCACCTATCACGTTGCCGAGAGGGTAGGGAAGCTCGCAGGAGAAGTTGCCGCCCAGAAACTGAAAGAGGGGCAGACCGTGCGAGGCCGCCGCCGCCTTCGCATTCGCCAGAGACACCGCAACAGCGGTGTTCCCCCCTATGCTTGAGAAGTTGTCCGTGCCGTCAATTTCGTGCAGAGTCCTGTCCACCTCCTCCTGATTTATCGAATCCATGCCGCGAAGCTCAGGTGCGATAGTTTCCTCAACCTCGACTATTGCCTTCTCCACACCCCCGTCGGGAAAGGCTCTTGCCTCGTACTTGCCTGTGCTCGCCCCGCTGGGAGCTGCGCACCTCCCTATGGCGTAGTCGGTAATTACATCTACCTCTATGGTCCAGTTGCCCCTGGAGTCAAGCACCTTCCTGGCGCGGACATCTTCAATTATTGTCGGAATCATTCCTCTTCACCCAGCAGCTTCTTCTCAGGCATGCGGCGGCGCACAGTTATGGGTATCACTCCTTTCTCCAGCTCCCTTATCGCTATAACTATCGGGTCCTGCATGTCCTCTGAAATCCGTATCAGTGGAGGAGCGCCCATCGAAAGCTGGAGCGCCCTTGCACCAATGATGCGCGCTTTTTCATATTTCGTGAACTTCACGCTTTCTCCTCCTTTCGATGTGAGGAAGGGGGATATGGGGCCGCTGAGATTTGAACTCAGGTCACCAGCACCCCAAGCTGGGAGGATAGTCCAGGCTACCCTACGGCCCCTTCTCTTCAAGCCTTATCACATCATCGATAAAGTCGCGATGGCTCAGCAGCATCCTGCGGCAGCAGTAACGGGTAACCCCGAGCTCGTCCAGCACCTGCTTCGGGTCCTCGTTCTCCTCCACTCTGCGCCTGAACTCCTCGTACCTGTCGGCGATTACTGCTCCGCAGCTGAAGCATCTCACGGGTACTATCACGGTATCACCTGTAGGACTTCTGGAACCTCGCACGCGCTCCGCGCCCGCCGTACTTCTTGGGCTCTGCCCTGCGAGCGTCACCTTTAATAATTGTGCGGTCGTAGCTCATGAAGGTCTCCTTGAGTTTGAGGTCGCCTGTGTACTCCACGAGACCTCTGCCTATGGCTGTGCGCACAGCCTCAGCCTGCCCCATGAAGCCGCCTCCGCGGACGCGCACGTCGATATCCACCCTGTCGCGAACGTCGCCTGCCAGCTCCAGCACCTCTATTATCTTCAGCCTGGCCATCTCTGGCTCGAGGATTTCAACAGGCATCTTGTTTATTCTGACCCTTCCTCTCCCCGGCCTTATGGTGGCACGCGCAATTGCAGTCTTCCGCTTGCCAACGCTGTGAACTATCTTCATCCAATCACCTCAAAACCTCGCGCCAAGCTGGTGGCTAAGCTCCGCGAGGGTGACATACTTTGGAATCTTCAGTTTTTTATAGCTGGCGTCAGGAATGGTAACCTTTTCGGCGTCTGCATACTCAGCGGGTACGCCCACATAAACGCGCAGCCGCTTGAAGGCACGCCTTCCGCGCTCCTGCTTGTAGGGAAGCATTCCGCGCACCGCCCGCTTGAGTATGCGTTCCGGTCTGCGCGGGTAGTGAGGCCCATGCCTGCGCGGATTGACTATGCTTTTCCTCTGCCTCCGGGCGCCGTACTTGGCGAAGATGCTGGCCCTGTTGCCAGAGATAACCGCCTTCTCAGCGTTTACCACCACCACTTCCTCGCCTTCCAGCAATGTCTTCGCAACATAGCTCGCCAGACGCCCCATGATTAAACCAGAAGCATCCACAACCTTCATCCTATCACTCCATAATCTTTACTCCAGAACCCTTCGACTCCTTCATCAGCTCCTCAAAGCTCATACAGCGTCCGCCGGCGGTGGTTATCTTCCGCCTCGCCTTCTCTGAGAAGGCAAAAGCGGCAACGGTGACGGAGTGCGCAATACTCCCTGCACCGAGCACCTTGCCAGGCACAGCCACTACATCCCCTTCTCTGGTATATCTTGCGATTCTGCCCACATTCACCTCCGCTCGCCGCGAGCTTGGACGGGCAAGCCTCTCCGCCAGGTCACGCCATATCGCCTGCCCCGAGTCGTGGGTTCGCTTCGCAAGTGTCGTTATCAGCTCCCTGAGCCTTGGATTGGTACTCCTGCTTTTTTTCATAGTCAATGTGCCTCCTACCTGCGCCGTTTGCAAGAATTATTATATAAACCCTGTACCGGAATGCAATTCTTTGTGCACATGCGCCTCCGGGATTGTGTTTTGTATGCGGGGGAAGGGATTTGAACCCTCGCACCCACTTAGGGACAGGACCCTCAATCCTGCGCCTTTGTCCACTCGGCCACCCCCGCATGGTGGCAATATTTTTATAACAATGATACCATCTTTCCTGCTTTTTTAGATATCTCCCTGCACGCCTCTCTGAAAATCTCCTTTGCAGGGAGGGAGCCGTTGCTCTCTATGGTGAATATGAAGCGCTCGGGGTCTCCCTTTACGGTGAGCGCCTCCTCCTCGCACGTCTGGGAGCAGGCCCTGCACAGGGAGCAGTTCTCTATGTCCCGCACCATCACCTTCCTGTCTTCCAGCGCGAGAAGGTCCCTGGGACACGCCTCCACGCACTCGCCGCATGCGGTGCATTTATCAGCGTCAATGGTTATTACAGGGTAGTACTTGTAGCCAACTACGCATGGCTGCCACTTTGCATGCTCCTTACCCCTGCCCAGCACAGCCTCCGCCTCGAGCCGGAGCCTCTGTCCTTTTCCAAGCTTCACCAGCGGGATACCTCCCACCGGGATGAGCTCAGGGTCAGGAGACCTGAGGTCGTGAGAGTACACAACCTTCGGCCCTTCCTCCTCAAGGGTAAGCGTCAGTGTGCAACTGGCGCAGCCTTTGCCCCCGCACACACATTCATCCCGGAAGTTGAAACGCTTCAGGTCTGTGCGGATGGGTACCAGACCGAGGCGATGGGCAAGGATTTCGTCGTAAAGCGAGGAGGTATTCTCGTATATTATAACCTCCTCTATTGCCAGTGTGGGCACCTCGCTGAGCATTGTCCTGCGAAGTGCGTTGGCATAGCTCGGGCTCGCCCGCTCCAGCAGGAGCGTTATCCTTCTGTCATCCCCATCCAGAATGCGTACTTCCAAGGCTATACTCTCCTCCCTCGCTTGCCGCCCTTCCGCTTGGTGCCATCGTGGGGTATCGGCGTTACGTCCTCTATCCTGCCTATCTTGAGTCCGGCCCTGGCCAGAGCGCGTATCGCGGGCTGTGCACCCGGACCCGGGGTCTTTGGACCGCTTCCCCCGGGAGCACGAACCTTTATGTGCACGCCCACGATGCCCTTCTCCATAGCCTCCTCTGCAGCCCGCATCGCTGCCTGCATCGCAGCATAGGGCGAGGACTCGTCCCTGTGTGCTTTAACAATTCTGCCACCTGACCACCTGCTTATGGTTTCGGCACCTGTAAGGTCGGTGATGTGGATTATGGTGTTGTTGAAGGAGGAGTAGATGTGGGCTATTCCCCAGTGCTCTTCCTTTTTCTTTGCCATCTCATGCCGCCTCCTCTGCCTGCTTTCTCACTATTTCCAGGTTTCTGATAGGTGAGTTCTCAGCATAACCTATTGCGTCCTCCTCATCTGCCCGAACCAGGTAGCTGGGTGCGGTTACCTTCCTGCCGGCGACGGTAATGTGTCCGTGCACAATGAACTGCCTGGCCTGCTTCATTGTCGCCGCCAGGCCTTTCTTATACACAAGGGTCTGAAGCCTGCGGTTTAAAATGTCACGCACCGTAAGGGAGAGCACATCGTCAAGGGTGGCCCCCTCCTTCAGGAGGTTGAGCCTCCTCAGGCGTGCCATCAGCTGCTTTTCCTGCCACGCCGCCTGCTCGCCGCGCTTGCCCAGAAGCTCCCTTGCCTGACCGCGGATTCCGCGCAGAATGGCAAGGGCCTTCCAGATCTCGCGCTTGTTCTTGAGACCGTACTCCTTCAGGAGTTCTTTCTCCTCCTGGATGCGGTCCGCCTGCCAGGGATGCGAGGGTGTGTGGTACTTCTTCCGTATCCTGCGGGGATCACCCATTAAACCACCTTACTTCTTCTTTTTAGAGACGCCCACCGTAATGCCGCGCCTGAAGCTGGTGCGTGTGCGCTGGCCGCGAACCGGCAGGCCAAGCTCATGTCTTATTCCGCGGTAGCTGCGTATCTTCCTCAGCCGGTTGAGGTCCTCTCGAAGTGCTATGGCGAGGTCTGAGCCAATTACGTGCATGTCCCTACCCGTCTCGTAGTCCTTGCGACGGTTGAATAGCCAGCTTGGAACCTTCTGCTCCTGGAAGTTGGAAACAATGCTGTCCAGCTTTTCCACCTCTTCGTCGGAGAGGTAGCCTATCCTCTTCTCAGGGTCAACTCCTGCGAGGCGACATATAACCTCGCCGGTTCTCACTCCTATACCCTTTATGAGCGCCAGACCAACGGGAATCTTCTTGTTACCATCTATGTCAGTACCACCTATCCTCACCAGATACTTGAACTCTCCTTCTGCCTTCTCGTTGCCTTTGGCCACTACCATTCCTCCGTTGGTATGAGGTAATACCACCTGTATATAATACTTTTGGACCTGCAAAATCAAGCTCTTCTTTTCAGGAAAAGTACCATGGTAAAGATTTATGCAAAGAAGGGAAGCTTTTTATTCCAGCACAGAAGAAGCTTTTATCGTGATAAGAATAACTTCCCCTGCAACGAGCGCCAATCTTGGCTCCGGCTTTGACGTGTTTGCCCTTGCCCTTTCCTCACCTGCAGATGAGATGAGCTTCAGAGAAATTGAGGATGGCGTGAGAATTGTCGCAGAGGGCTATCCGATACCTGCAAGTGCCGAGGAGAATATTGCCGGATATGTTGCCATCCGCATACTTTCGGCGAAAGGTATCGATTCCGGAGTGGAGATATCAATAAAAAAGCGAATTAGACCAAAAAGCGGACTTGGTTCGAGTGCTGCTTCTGCCGCAGGAGCCGCTTATGGTCTAAATGAGCTATTTGAGCTGGATATGGACCGGGAAGAGCTGATACGCTTTTCCATGCTCGGTGAGAGCCGCTTCTCCGGCGCTGAGCATGCTGACAATGTATCTGCCTGCCTATGCGGCGGCTTTACCTGCGTGTCCTATTCTCCCCTGAAAGCCGTTTCATTGCCGTTGCCTGAATTCCTTGAGTATGCGGTGGTGCTGCCGGAGGTGGAGGTTGAGACCCGCGCAGCGCGCTCTGCACTCCCCCGGAGCGTGGCTCTTTCATCTCACGTACGCAATCTGGGCTACGCCGCCTTTTTGATCGCCGGAATTCTGACTGGAGACCCGGATGCGATTCGAACAGGCATGAGGGATGAGATTGCCACCCCTGTGCGCAGCAGATATGTACCCCACTTTGAGGAACTTCGAAGTGCTGCAGTTAAAGCAGGAGCTCTGGGACTTGCGATAAGCGGCTCCGGTCCTGCCTGTATTGCTCTGTGCGATTCTTCCAGCGGCGGGGGGAGATATATAGCGGGAATTATGAAGGATTTTTACAGAGATAGGGGTATTGAGTGTGTTACATACTCAGGAAAACCTGGAGACGGCTGTAAACTGCTGTGAACAAATTTATCATAATTGTTTCGACAAACGAAAGAAAAATTTTATATAATCTTTCAAACACGCTATTTACTGCGGGCTTAGGGAACATCGACCTTCCTCCGGCAACCACCGGGGGCACCTGACTGGGGCGCCCTGCGGTGCCTCAGTCTTTAAAAAACATTGCCCGGTGGCCTAAGCTCGCCCTCCATCCCACCCTCTGCGGAATATTCACGGGTACGTTTTTATAATCCTCCGGTCTATTTGATTAACGGGGAAGAAAATGGGGCAGCCACTGTACATCGCGGCGCCGCTGTTCAGCGCGGCAGAAAGGGAGTTCAACGCACGCCTCTGCTCAAAGCTTGAGCATCTCGGATATGACGTAACTCTGCCCCAGCGCGACTGCACCGGCTCAAGGGAGGAGATATTCCGTGCGTGTCTTTCAGCAATTAAAAGCGCCGAAGTGATTGTTGCGGTGCTCGAGGGCGCCACCTGTGACGACGGCACAGCCTTTGAGGTGGGCTACGCCTATGCGCTGGGAAAGCGCATCTTTGGGCTGAGAACTGACTTCCGCCACGCTGGTGAGCACGGAGCAAGGCTCAACCTGATGCTGGAAAAGGCCTGTGAGAGGATTTTGGCGAGTGAGGAGGAGCTCCTCGCTGCTCTTGAAAAGATGGAGGGTGAACATGGAGAAAAAGCTAAGAATTAAGTCGCTTGATATAAAAGAGGGGAGATACGAGATAACCCTCAACGAAGAGGATGCCCGCGAACTGGGACTTCACGCCCGCGACAGGGTCAGGGTCTATCATAACGGGGAGTACCGCGTTGCGAGCGTGAGCATCTCAAAGCGCGCCATAGGCAGGGGTGAGGCAGGCGTCACCATCGACCTGCTCAACTCCTTTCACATTAAGGAGGGTGACATTGTAACCGTCGTACCTACTGCTAAACCCAAGTCTGTGGAGTTCATCCGCAAGAAGATGGACGGACTTGCGCTGAGCGAGAGCGAGATAGACGCGATTATAAAGGACGTGGTGAACCGGGACCTGAGCGACATAGAGATAACCGCCTTCATAACAGCGCTTTACATCAACGGGCTCAACATGGATGAAGCCGCCAGTCTGAGCAAGAAGATGGCAGAGAACGGAGAGATGCTGGAGCTCAGGCGCAGGCCTGTGTTTGACAAGCACAGCATAGGCGGCGTTCCCGGCAATAAGATCACCCTTCTCATCGTGCCCATCGTCGCCGCCGCGGGGCTGGTGATACCAAAAACCTCCTCCAGGGCGATTACCTCCGCCGCGGGCACGGCTGACATAATGGAGGTGCTGGCTCCCGTGAGCTTCTCTGCCCGCGAGATTGAGGAGATTGTGGACAAGACCAACGGGATTATAGCCTGGGGCGGCGGACTCAACCTTGCGCCGGCGGACGACATATTTATCCAGGTGGAGTATCCCCTCGCCATAGACCCGCACTATCTCGCGCTGTGCAGCGTTATGGCGAAGAAGTACGCTGTGGGCGCAGATTTTGTGGTCATTGACATACCCATGGGAAGCGAGGCGAAGGTCAAAAGCATGGAGGAAGCCAAGCGCTTTGCGAGAGAGTTCATAGAACTCGGCGAGAGGATAGGCATAAGCGTTGAGTGTGCCATAACCTACGGCGACAAGCCCATAGGGCGGGCTATTGGCCCGGCGCTTGAGGCGAGGGAGGCGCTTGCCACGCTGGAGAAGGGCTCCGGCCCAAGCAGCCTGGTGGAGAAGTCTCTTGAGCTTGCGGGCATTCTGCTCGAAGCAGGCGGCGTGGCAAGTCGTGGCACTGGCAAGGCCGCGGCCAGGGAGATTCTGCGCTCTGGCAAGGCGCTCAAGAAGATGAGGGAGATAATCGCAGCGCAGGGGGGCGATGCAAAGGTGAAGGCGGAGGAGGTTAGCGTTGGCGAGTACAGCGAGGTAATAGAGAGCGACGGCGAGGGCTACGTGATACACATCTCCAACCGCGCGCTTGTGCGAATAGCCCGCGAGGCGGGCTCGCCAAAGGACAAGGGCGCGGGCATACTGCTCCACATCACCAAGGGTGAGAAGGTGAGGAAGGGCGACGTGCTCATGGAAATCTTCGCCGAAAGCGAGTACCGTCTGGAGCAGGCGGTTAAGCTGGCAAAGCAGCTCAAACCGATAACACTCGAGGGCATGGTTCTGGCAAGGGTGCCCGGAATTACCTACTTTGAGCACTGAGAAGCCAAATCCACAGGGAAAGAAAGTTTACACCAGATTCTTCGCCCTCTGCCCTTCCTGCGCACATTCTCTGCTCTACTCCTGCTCTGTCCTTTTCACCTCCTCTATCGCCTTCACGTCCTCCAGCGTTGTAACATCGCCTATCTCCCTGCCTTCCTCCAGAGCTCTGAGTATGCGGCGCATTATCTTGCCCGAGCGTGTTTTGGGAAGCATGCTTACAAAGTGTATCTCCTCAGGCTTTGCTATAGGTCCTATCTCCTCCGCTACGTGCCTGCGCAGTTCTTCCTTGAGCTCGGGAGTTGATTCAACCCCATCGCGGAGCACCACAAAGGCGACCACCGCCTGACCTTTAATCTCATGGGGCACGCCTATCACCGCAGCCTCTGCAACACTCTCGTGGCTCACCAGCGCACTTTCCAGCTCAGCGGTGCCCAGTCTATGCCCTGAGACGTTTATCACGTCGTCTATCCTGCCTATAATCCAGAAATCGCCCTCCTCATCAACACGGGCACCGTCCCCGGTGAAGTACATCCCGGGGAAGGTCCCGAAGTATGTCTTCACATAGCGCTCCGGGTCGCCCCACACAGTTCGCAGCATCGCCGGCCAGGGGCGCGTGATAACCAGGTAGCCACCCTGATTTGGCTTTACCTCCTCCCCATTCTCATCCACAACCTTCGCGAACACACCTGGAAATGGTCGCGAAGCAGAGCCGGGCTTAAGTGTGCTCACCCCGGGCAGAGGTGTTATCATTATCATTCCCGTCTCAGTCTGCCACCAGGTGTCCACGATGGGGCAGCGTCTGCCGCCAACAACCTCGTGGTACCAGAGCCAGGCACGTGGATTTATTGGCTCACCCACGCTGCCGAGCAGGCGAAGTGTGCTCAGGTCGTGGCCCTTAATCCACTCCTCGCCCAGCTTCATAAAGAAGCGTATCGCAGTGGGAGCTGTATACAGGATGGTAACGCCATACCGCTCAATAATCTCCCACCATCTCGCCGGCGAGGGATAGTCGGGTGCGCCCTCGTACATCACCACGGTTGCACCGTTGGAGAGGGGGCCATAAACGATGTAGCTGTGTCCGGTAATCCAGCCTATGTCAGCGGTACACCAGTATATATCCCGGTCCTTCAAATCGAAGACCCACTTTGCGGTGAGGTGCACACCCACGTTGTATCCCCCGTGCACGTGGAGCACACCCTTGGGTTTTCCTGTTGTGCCCGATGTGTAGAGTATAAAAAGAGGATGCTCACTGTCCACCGGAAGAGCATCGCACTTCGGGCTTTTCCCTGCCACGAGCTCATGCCACCACACATCCCTGTCTCCATGCATCTCCACATCATTGTCTGCCCGCTTCAGCACCACAACCCTCTCCACACTCTGCACCTCTCTGAGCGCAACGTCTACATTGTCCTTTAGCGGTATTATCCTGCCCCTGCGGAAGGCTCCGTCCTGCGTCACAACAACCTTGGCCTCGCAGTCATTTATCCTGTCAGCCAGCGCTCTGGCAGAAAAACCTCCGAAAACCACGCTGTGCACAGCTCCAATGCGAGCGCAGGCAAGCATGGCAACTGGCAGCTCGGGTACCATGCCCATGTACAGAGTAACCCTGTCGCCCCTCTCCACGCCAAGGCTGCGGAGCGCGTTGGCGAAGCGACCCACCTCGCGCAGAAGCTCGCCGTAGGTGAGCACACGTCTCTCACCCGGTTCTCCCTCCCAGATTATAGCCACCTTGTTCCTGCGCCAGCTTTCAGCGTGTCTGTCAAGACAGTTGTAGGTGATGTTTATCTCTCCACCAACAAACCATCTGTAGAAGGGAGCCTCGCTCCTGTCCAGCACGCGCTTCCAGCGCCTGAACCAGTGCAGTTCCTCAGCTGCACGCTCCCAGAAGGCGAGATAATCCCTCCCCGCCTCCTCGTAAACCCTCCCCTCCCTGACCCACGCCGTTTCGGCAAACCTGCCGGGAGGGAACTTCTCAACAACCTTCACTCTCCCCTCACTCATTCTCAAACCTCCACCTTCTCCAGCTGTCTTAGCACGTACTCACGAATCTCCTTTGCGGACGGGAGCTCCCCGACGAGCCTGCCACCTCTTATCAGCGGCTTCAGCAGATTCTCCATTGGAGAGCCGCACCTCCCGCAGGTTGCACGCTTCACCTCCCCCACAGGCACCCGCATGCCGTGCATATTGCTGCACCTCAGCACCGTCTTTGCTCCGCCGAACTTGCCACGCTTTGCCGCCGGTTTGCCCTCCACTTCCACTATGTCCAGGGCAAAATCTATCGTGGCTGCAGCACTTATGCTCGTACCCACGCCGAAACCGTCTGCAAGGCTCAGCTCGCGTATGTTCTCCTCCTTAACCCCTCCTGAAATGAATATCTTAACATGTCTGTAGCCCCGTATGTCCAGCTCCCAGCGCACCTCCTCGAGTATGCGCCTCATGTTGCCCCGTCTTGAGCTGGGCGTATCCAGGCGCACACCGTACAGGTTCTTTATAGTCTGCGCTGCAAGCACAGCCTCCTGCTTCTCATCGCAGTAGGTGTCAACAAGAGCAATACGCGGCGTTTCTGGCTCGATGACCTCATCGAAGTAGCGCCAGGCAGCAGCCTGGTCGCCCACAGTTATGATGAGCGCGTGGGGCATTGTCCCGCGGGCCTTCTCTCCGGTCAAACTCTCTGCAGCCACGCCGGAGAAGCCGTCGCAGCCGCCAATGTAGGCGGCGCGGTCTATCATGGGCGCTATCGCGGGATGCATTCTCCTGATCCCGAAGCTCAGCAGTATCTTATTCCCCGCCAGCTTCCTGAAGCGTGCTGCCTTCGTGG
Organism: Candidatus Hydrothermarchaeota archaeon; assembly: GCA_015521565.1. GTDB lineage: Archaea > Hydrothermarchaeota > Hydrothermarchaeia > Hydrothermarchaeales > BMS3B > Pyrohabitans. The sequence continues at coordinate 2,666 of WANX01000008.1, read as the reverse complement.
CTATACCGGAGGCCTGGCACAGCAGGCCGAGCAGAGGCGTCTCAAGCACCGCAAACTCCCTGTAGTCGCCCTCAATTCGCATAACCGGCTCGAGCGGAAAGAAAATGCTGCCCTCGGGCATGGCATAAACGTCCAGGTTGCAGCCCTCAAGAAGACGTGCCGCCTCTTCCACGCCTGCGAGCACGCCCCAGGCATAACCTTCGGGCAGGGAGCCCGCTGTGACCTCCGCTACAACGCGCTTTGCAATCCCCTTCTCATCAAGCACGCGCTTCGTGTTGATAAAGTACACGTCGGTAGTCTTACCCGCCTTTATGTCCTCCTCGCTTGCAACATGGAACATGTTATCAAAGTTTTAACTGCGGGGTATAAAGCTTTTTGCAGGCGATATCATGAAGGTTGCGCTTGTGGGATGCGGAGCAATAGGTGCTGTGCTCGCGCAGGCAATGGCTGAGCACAGGGTGGAGGCGGAGCTGGTTAGCGTATTTGACCTGAGCAGGGAGAGGGCGGAGAGGCTTTCAGCGCTCTTTGAGAAAAAGCCGGAGGTGGCAGCTGGCATGGAGGAGGTGCTTTCCAGCGAGGCTGAGCTTGTAATAGAGGCAGCCTCCGTGGCGGCGGCGAGAGAGCTTCTTTTGCCCGCGCTGAGCTCGGGTAAGGATGTTTTGCTCCTGAGCGTGGGCGCCATAGCTGATGTGGAGTTTCTGAAGCGGGTGGAGGAAACCGCACGCAGGAATAGGAGGCAGGTGCACATCCCCTCCGGAGCCGTCGGCGCGCTCGATGCGCTTAAATCGGCGCGCGAGGCTGAACTCACAGAGGTGAAGCTCGTGAGCACAAAACGCCCCGAAGCGCTTGAGGGCGCGCCCTACCTGGCGGAGAGAGGCATCTCACTGCACGGGCTTAAAGAGAGAAAAGTCCTATTCTCCGGCACGGCGAGAGAGGCGATAGCCGGTTTTCCAGCAAATGCCAACGTCGCCATCGCCGTCAGCCTGGCAGGCCTTGGGGTTGAGAACACCAGGGTTGAGATAGTCGCAGAACCTGGGGCAAGGAGAAATGTGCATGAGATTTTAGCCCGCGGGAGCTTCGGCGAGCTCTACTTCAGGGTGGAGAACCTGCCGTCACCAGAGAACCCCAGAACAAGCTACCTGGCGGCGCTCTCTGCGATATCCACTCTGCGCAGGCTTGGCGCACCGCTGCAGGTGGGCACTTAGCCCAGCCTCAGGCTCATATCAAGCCACGCCGCACCCGTGGTGATGTAGCCGGTGGATATAATATCGGGACGTAGCCTGGCGTAGCTCTCTATGTTATCTGGAGTTATTCCGCCTGAAAGCTCAATTACGGCATCGGGGTAGTGCCTCCTTATGAGGGAGATAGCCCGTTCAGCCTCCCCAACGCTGAAGTTGTCCAGCATCACAATGTCAGCTCCCGCCTTTAGTGCTTCAAGCGCCTGTCCAGCATTTCCAACCTCAACCTCCACCTTTCTGGTGAAGCCCGCCTTCTTTGCTCTTCTCACCGCCTCCCCGAGCTCCACAAGGGCGAGGTGGTTGTCCTTTATGAGCACTGCATCGTCCAGTCGGAAGCGATGTGGGTCGCCTCCTCCTACCGCAATGGCGCGCTTTTCGAAGTACCTGAAGCCCGGTGTGGTCTTGCGAGTGCCCGCGATTACGACACCGTAGCGCTTCGCCACATCTGCGAGCCGCCTGGTGGCTGTGGCTATGCCACTCATGCGCATGAGCAGGTTGAGCACCACGCGCTCCAGCATAAGCATGCTGACTGCGCTTCCCTCCACCTCAACCACAGCCTCGCCGGGGCTCACCTCCTCGCCATCCCGCTTCAGAGTTCTGACATTCAGAGCGAAGTGCTCCAGCAGCGCTTTTGCCTCCGCGACGCCCGCGAGCACACCTTTCTGCTTTACCACAACCTGCGCACAGGCGCTGCGGTCTTCGCCGAGCACGCTCCCGGTGGTTATGTCCCCATAGCCCACGTCCTCCTCCACGAAGCGGAGCAGCTCCTCCATGCGCGGGTGCATGGGAATTTTTATATTTCCTCATGCTTAAAAAGGATACCATGCGCGCATTGCTGGTTATAGACATGCTGAAGGACTTCGTGTACGAAGAGGGTGCCCTGCCAGTGCACAGCGCCAGGAAGATAATAGAACCCATCAACAGGAAGATAGCGGAGTTCCGCTCCCGCGGCGAGCCGGTGTTCTTCATCTGCGACGCCCACGACAGGCAGGACGAGGAGTTCGAGGTCTGGGGCGAGCACGCCGTCGATGGCACCTGGGGCGCTGAGGTCATAGACGAGCTGGACAGGCGCGAGGAGGATGTGGTGATAAAGAAGAAGCGCTTCTCCGCCTTCTACGGCACAAACCTGGAGGAGGAGCTCCGGAAACGCGGCGTGGACGAGGTGGTGCTCACCGGAGTGCTCACAAACATCTGCGTGCTCCACACCGCCGCCGACGCGGCAATGCGGGGCTTCCGCGTTGTCGTGCCCCGGGAGTGCGTCGCTGCCATAGATGAAAATGCGGAAAGGTGGGCTCTGATGCATATGGCGGAGGTGCTGGGAGCGGAGATAGTGTGAGCGTGAGCGAGGCCGAGGTTCTTGCGGCGCTGAAGAGGGTGAAGAGTGTAAAGCAGGGCGGCAGCATAGTGGATGCCGGAATGGTGGGTGAG
>WANX01000007.1 GCA_015521565.1 Candidatus Hydrothermarchaeota archaeon | reverse complement strand
TTAGACCGCATAGAAGCTTAGATTGGAGAAATCTCGAAACGCCCGCTGAGAGATTCTACTCCTCACTGCAGCCATTCATGCTGGGAAAGTTTATGTCCTGGGCTGAGAAAGAGGTGAGTGCATGAGGCGAAATAATTGCCAGATAACACATTCCACCGTGAAAACTGAAAAGTATTTATAGATTCTCGAACCATCTAACTCTGCATGGGCATCCGTGAGTTTCTCCATGAAAATTTTGTCAGACCTCTTGAAACTGGCTCCGGCTACAACCCCTACAACACCGTAACCTACGGCATACTCCTCATAGCAGGCGCCTATGCTGTACTCAGACTGCTGAGGCGGCTGGGTGTCCGGCTGGATGAACGGCTTTTCATGGCGCTTGTGCCGTTTGTGCTTCTGGGCGGCATACTCAGAGCGCTGGAGGAATTTGCACGGGTGACAGGCTCCGGTCTGGTTCCCCATACCTTTCTTCTTCTCACCCCCGGCATCTACCTTCTTGTGACCTCCATCACGCTGGTCTCCCTGGTTTTGGCCAGGGCGCTGCGTGGGGATGAGTACCCCACCCTTCTCATCCGCTCTGGAGCCGGACTGTGCGCCATTGCGGGTGCTGTATTCCTGTACGATGTGTATCTCGTGGTTTCGGGTGAGGCGGTTTCGCGCTTTTCGGGGGAGGTTCTGAAGCTCCAGCCGGAGGTATTTGGCTGGATACTCATCACATCTTCCGCAGCATCCCTGGTTCTGCTTTTTCCCCTCAGGAAGGCGGGTATGTACTCCGGCAGCAATGCCCTTATAGTCTGGGGTGCAGCCTTCGATGCAGCTTCGGTAAGTGTGGCATCGCTTGTTGGTTATACGGCAGAGCAACCTCTTACCCAGCTGATGCTGCTCGCCCATCCCCTGCTGTATCCGCTTTTCAAGCTGGGGCTCTACCTGCTTCTGCTGTACTTCGTGGAGAAGGACGTGCCCGCATCCGAGGAGAGCCACTGGCTCACAAAGCTCATTCTGCTGGTGCTGAGCCTGCCCATGGGTCTGCACAACTCGCTGCAGGTGCTCCTGGGAGTATAAAGTTAGTGGCTTCCGCCAGCTCAATCCGGCTGTTGCAGGGCTCTGGAAGCCGCCAGGAAAGAGTGCAGAAGAGCCCCTGCTGTGGCTGGAGGAACTATTCGAACCTCACAAATCTGCTCGGGTGCAGGAGCGGGGTTAAGGTTAATAACCCGCGATGCCCAATTTAGTGTAGATAGGATGACAGAGCTCCTATACCTTGCCGACTGCTATCTGCGCAGCTTCAGGGCATTTGTGGTAAAAGCAGAGCGTGGCAAAGCCGTGCTCTCCGCCACCGCCTTTTACCCCGAGGGAGGCGGGCAGCCCTGCGACACAGGCGCTCTTTTCTGTGGAGAAAAGCGCTTCCCCGTGCTTAAAGTTAAGCGCGAGGGTGGCGAGGTGGTACACTATTATGAGGGCGCGGAGTTAAATAAGGGAGATGCCGTAAGAGGTGAGATAGACTGGGGGAGGCGGTACACCTTCATGCGATACCACACGGCGCTGCACATCTTAGCGAAGTTGCTCTACGACGAGTTTGGCGCGGTGGTAACAGGGAATCAGATTGGCATGGAGAAGTCGCGCATGGACTTCGACGCCGCCCGCTTTGAGCGCTCTGCTCTGCCAGAGATTGAGGCAGGGGCAAACGAGGTTATAGCGCAGGGGCGTGAGGTGAGGATATACACCCTGCCGAGAGAGGAAGCTTTTTCCAGAGTCGACCCGAAGAAAACGCGATTAGACCTAATCCCAAGGCACATCAGCGAGCTCCGACTGGTGGAAATCGAGGGCTTTGACATAGACGCCTGCGGGGGTACGCATGTAGGGAATACCCGCGAGATAGGCGGCATCAAAATCACAAACTTCAAGAGCAAGGGGCGGAGGAATAAGAGGATAGAGGTTGTGCTGGTCTGAGCCAATTTTTTGTCCAATGCCTACCTCAGCCCCACCAGCAGCGCAAAGCCTGCAATCATTATCCCCAGCACCGTAAAGCCGATCTGCATGCTCTTCTGGAGGTCCGCAATCCTGACATCCACATAACCCTTCAACTCATCTTTAATGGTGGCTATCTCCCCCCTCAGCCTCTCCTCGGTCTCCCTAATCTCACTCCTCAGCTTCTCCTCGGTATCCTTTATCTCGGCCCTCAGCTTCTCTTCGGTATCCTTTATCTCCCCCCTCAGCCTCTCCTCGGTCTCCCTAATCTCACTCCTCAGCTTCTCCTCGGTATCCTTTATCTCCCCCCTCAGCCTCTCCTCGGTATCTTTAATCTCGGCCCTCAGCTTCTCCTCGGTATCTTTAATCTCACTCCTCAGCTTCTCCTCGGTATCCCTAATCTCCCCCCTCAGCCTCCCCTCGGTATCACGCAGGTCCTTCTTTGTTGCCAGAAGCTCGAGGCTCTTTTCAACCAAGGCGATTCTTATTTCTGGATCGAGGAGAATTTCGCTGGCAACAAGCTTTGAGAGCTTCTTCCTCAGCTCCTCGTCCTTCTCCAGGGTTTCAAGAATATCGGAAGCCATGCGTATCACATCTTAAAAATAAGCCTGCCATTAGAAAGGTTTTATATTTGCCGGCTCAGTCGCCAGCTGCTTGCTCAATCTGCTCATCCCACCAGCCTGCTCAAGGGGTGTGCCCTTTATAATTGGCAAAAATAAAATATCAGAAAATATGAGAAGGTAGTATGCGCAGTGAGAGGGTGCTATTTTTTTATCTTTTATCCCTGTGGGTTTTGGCGGTTCTTTTATCCTGTATCATCTTCGATCCCCTCTCCGGGACCCAGACTTCGCCATTTCATGCAAGGATGGTTGAACTCTTCAGAAAATATGGTTTTGTGACATATGACGGACTTTCCTACGGTGGAAGAGCTTTTGCCTATTATCCCTTTGGCTACTTTTTGGCGGGAATTGCAACCAGAATTATACCCACAGAGGTGTTTTTCAGCCTTTTTCCCGCTCTAAGTTTTTCCGCTTATATTTTGCTTGTATATCTGATTCACAAAAAATTTTCGGATTCATACTCTGCTATGGCGACGGTATTGCTTATTACCACCTTCGCCTATGGGTCCTTTGCAAGATTCTTTATTCACCAGCTCGCCTTTGTCCTGGCTCTCCTGTCTTTTTATCTGATATTGGAAAAGAGGTACCTTGCCGCTGGAATCGTATCGGGGCTCACATTTCTAACCCACGCCGAAAGTTTTCTTTTTCTAACCATAATCACTGCAGCTTTTAGCATTAGAGAAAAAAGGGGTTTTATAGCTATTTTAATTGGAGCGGCCCTGGCAATTCCCTACTATCTCCACCTCCTGTCCAAGTTTAACTGGTATCTGCCCATCCTCGACTCAGAGTACAGGTGGATGGTCAGCAGCTACTGGGCGGATGTCAGACCAGGACTGGAGAACATTTTAAAGCTTAAATATTTTATTTTCCTGGGAATTGCCGGAGCTATTGTTCATCGCAGAGAGAAAATCTTCCCACTCATTGTTTTTATTGGAACCTTTTACGTATTCATGGGGTCCAGATTTATAAATCCTTTGGGAATAATATTTTTTTCTATACCTTCGGCAGCTTTTTTATCGGATATCAAGATGAAAAAAGAATTTTACATCGCAACGGCTGTATACAGTTTTCTGTATCTGGGATATGCCGTTTCCGGTCCGCTCCAGGTGAGCACCGACGATGAACTTCTGCAGACATTGAAGTGGGTGGAGAACAACACGCCAGAAAATACCACCGTAATCGCCTCCCTGCGTGAGGGGCATTTTATAACCTACTACGCTAAGAGAAAGAATTTTGCAGATGGACTTTTTGAATTTGCCGACCTGAGGAGAGCTAAACTCAGCATGCTGGCATTCAACGGCGATACCGCCGCGATGAAAGAAATTTTGGAGATGACAGAGGAACCGAGAGTAATTCTTGTCAGGAAGGACAGTAAAATCTACGATTTTGTTGCAGAAAGGTTTAAAGCTGCACACGTGGAGGGCAAATATGTGGTATTTGAATGACAAAAGGAAAATCTTCATCCTCATATTTGTTGTTCATCTTCTCTTTTTAAGAGAAGGGTTATTTAGCAACGACGAAGGTGCCCACTATCTGCTGACCAGGTCGCTCGCAGAGAACTTTCCGGACTTTCTGGACCTGTCCCAGTACATCAGGATGCCCGCGGGCAAAGGGCCCTATTACTCATTTTTTAGGTACGGCGACGAAGTTCATGCGGGCGTGAACCTTGGGTTGCCCGCCCTCTCCTCGCCCTTCTATTTGCTTTTCGGTAGATTCGGAATAAAGATATTCAACCTCCTGGCGGGCTTGATAACCTCCTATGCAATTTTTCTTGCAGCCTCCCGCCTCTACGGAAGAAGGCATGCGCTGCTTGCGGCAATGCTTTACGTATTTGTAACTCCCTCCCTTTTCTACTCCACAAGCCTCTGGAATCATACCCTCACCACGCTCCTCTTCACCCTCACAATTTACATATTCCTGGCATATGAAGACAGGAGCAGAGATGCGGTGTTATTTTCACTCCTCGCCGCCTTAACTGTGCTGTCCTCCTACTACATGATTGTGCCGGTTAGCCTGCTGTGCGTCACCTTCGCACTCAGACTGCGCAGCACGCAGAGGATAGCATGCCTGGCGTGCTACCTGCTCTTCCTGCTTCCAGCCTTTGCCTTCAACTACTTTAACTTCGGCTCTCCCCTGCTGGGCGAGTACAGCGTGCCGGGGGTATCCACCGGCGGCAGCGCATCTCCTGCGGCAGATGGAGCGGAGAGGCTGCTCAAGGGGCTGGCTGCCCTATTGATAAGCGTCGACGTATCCGACCACTACTACTCCTTTTCCCAGAAGGCGGTGTTCCAGTCCTCCCCTGTGCTGGTTTTATCCCTCCTCTACATCCTCCGGAGCCGCAGGCTGCTGGCGGTTTCTGCCTCCTGCCTGCTCCTCATATTGATGGTGGCTTACCACGACGGGGACTTCGGCGGGTGGCAGCTCAGCATGCGCTACGTGCTGCCCGTCTTTCCCTTTCTCACCATCTCCTTCGCCGGCTTCCTCCACCGCTCCGGGATAGAATATGAGTTGCGCAGACTTTCAGCAGCGCTGCTATTCCTGACAATTCTGGCACTTGCCTTCCCCTTCGGCCCGCGCTCTGAGGAGTACCTTTTAATTAAAATCTTCTCAGCATTCCTGGCGCTCTTTCTCCTGCTGAGCTCTCCTGTGCTGGAGAGGCTCAACACAGGGCATGTGGGGAATTTTGTCTTCCTTTTAATTATGTTCTCCGCCCTTGTAAACCTGAACGACGCGGGCTACGGTGCCTCCTACCGTTCCGCACACGCCTTTATTGAGGAATCTCTGGAAGGTGCTCATGACGTGGTGCTGTTTCCGGCAGACGCACCCTTTGCAGGGCTGTTCATGCCGGATAAGCTCACTGTGCAGTACCGGAGCCCCGGAGAAATTGTCAGGTACCTGGGCCATGGAAACCTCACAGTAATCTCCGAAGACGCTCCACCGGCTGAAGGCTGCGCCTCCACCACCAGAAGCTTCGGCAGTGCCTATGCGTATCTGGTCCGGGAAAAGAGGCTGCGGGAGCTTCTGAACGTGGTGGAGAAATACAGAATAATTAACCTGCACTGCAAAAGCTAAAACCTGGAAATCTCCTCGCTGAGCTCCGCACCCGTTCTGTTGGCTGTGAGATTTGCCGACTCCCCTGCGGACTTCGCAACTGTCCTCGCCATCTCCCTGTAAAAGGGAATTATAATTATCGCAGCCACGATAATTGCTCCTGCAAGAAGTATATACTCCACAGAACCCTGCGCCCTGTCACTCTTTATAAGAGATTTGAACCCGCACCAGTTCCCCACTCTACCACCTGTGGCTAAAAAATAAAAAAATTAAAGAGAGAGTAACAGAGGTGCTATAGCTTTGCCAGCTCTTCAGATACTGTCTCATTAATCTTCTCTGCAGCAGCCTCCACAGTTTCGTTTGCCTTCTCTCCTGTGGTCTTTGCAATATTTTTATAAATCACAAATATAACCACCGCAGCGACAATGATGCCGCCCGCCAGCAGGATGTACTCAATCGCACCCTGTGCTTTTTCCTCTTTTAAAAATTTTTTAAACATCTACCGGCACCTCCTTGGTAAAAGTTGTTGAAGAAATTTATAGTTTTGCGCATATATAAAACTCTCGGTTGCGCAGGTGTACACTTCGAGTTTACGTCAGTGTGTGTCTTTACATTCCCGGAGCTGGCAAAAAAAGACAAATGCCCTTTTTTATTTAAATCTCGCACAATTTGTATGCGAAATTCCGGTGAAAGAAAATTCAAAAAAATCTCACAACCTGCATATACGGAGCTGGACAGCCGCAGCTTTTCAGAAGGCGGCCAGCATTCCGGGCATGAGCTTCTTGACCCCGTAGAATACCAGGTAGGCCACCACGCCCATGGGAAGGGCAAACTTGAATCCCTTCTTGAAATCGCCGTACATGACCACGCCCATCATAATGCCTCCGCTCACCGCCTGGGCGAATACATAAAATGAGAGCGCCTTCATTATAGAATTTATCTCCTCCATCGGGAACTGCTCCACTCCACCTGCCTCACCCACACCCGCCATGGCCTGCGTCATAATCTGTGGAAGCGCACCCACCACGCCCATGACAAAGGGTCCCGCCATAAGGCTTGCCATTGCAAGAAAAGACACCTGCTGGGATGTCAGCGACTTGCGCTCGCGCTGTATCATGCGCACTGCACGAATGTCCTCACTCACCTCCTCCAGCACTTCGCTTATTGGTCCGCCGCTCTCTATGCCCTCCAGCAGCAGTCGCATTGCCCGCTCAATCTGCTTTGAGCCGGTACGCTTTGAGAAGGCGAGCAGTGCATCCTTGAGCGGCCTTCCCCTGCGCATCTCCAGTGTAATCTGGGCAAACTCATCGCTCAGCGCTCCATACTCGGCTTCTGCAATCTCCTGAATAACCGACTCCAGCACCATTCCGGTGCGGATGCTCACCGCCATGTGGTGCAGCGCATCTGGCAGCGCCTCCTCTATCTCCGCTCTGCGCTTGTCCGCCTGCATTCTGGGTATTGCCAGCATAAGCGCCTGGGTGAACAGAAAAGCGCCTATGCCGGCGAAGGGGTTCACAATCAGGGACACGACGATTAGCAGCAGAAGTCCCAGCACGGAGAATATGCCCATCCACTCCCTGGCTGAGAAGGAGATGTTGGCATTTGCCAGCATAATCTCTGTGGACACCAGGAAACGCCTGGGCACAAGGAACTGGGGCAGGCTGAGCTTCCCCAGTATGCTCCTGAGCCTGTTTCTGCCCTTCTTCTCCTCTTTCTCTGCCATCCTCTACACCTTCGGTTCAAAGCGCTTTACCATAAAGGACATGTATATCCCCACACCGAAGAAGGCGAGATAGAGTATCCACATCACATTCGAGGGTATGGGAAGTCCCTTCATGGCTATGCCCATGGCCACCACCAGCGTGGTTATCAGCACAGGAGCCACCACAATTGCGAACATGTACATGAGCGAGAAGGTGTTCAGCACCTGAATGTAGTCTTTCAGCTTCATCCTCATCTCAGTTGCCACCTCTTCGGCGATGATCTTGAGGGTATTCGCCAGGTTTCCGCCGGTGCGCAGCGTCGAGATAATCTGCCTTGAAGCCTTTTTTAAGCCGGGAGAGTCTATGCGCAGATTCATGCGGTCGTAGGCCTCCTCTATGGTGGCACCGCGCTCTATCTCCAGAATCGCCCTTCTGAACTCCTCACTGAGCACACCGTAGCCGCTCTGGGCAACTGAGCGCATCGTCTCCAGCAGCCCCGCACCCGAGGTAAGCTGCGTGGCCATGTGGCGCAGCGCAAAGGGCAGCTCTCTGGAGAAGGCATCCGACCTCGCCTTAACCTTGGATTTGGGGTAGATGCGTGCATAGAAGAACACAAAGATACCCAGAAGCGGGCCCAGCACAATTCCGATGAGAGAGCCCATCGCTCCGAACATTGTTGCAAAGAGCAGGCTGAAGAGCACTGCTGAAGCTATGGCCACAATCACGCTTGTTCCGATGGCAAAGGCTATGTACTTGGATGCTGGCATGAGTATGTTCGCCTTGTACAGGTCCTCCTGGATGTTTGAGAAGAAGGTTGCGGGCGTCCTTGAGTAACCTGAAAACAGGTCTGAGATTATGTTCACCAGTCTGGTGGCAAAGGGCTCCTTGAGCTCCTCTCTCTCCGGCACAATTTCAAAGCTCTCCGCCTCCTGCACCTCATCCTCCAGCACCACGGCCTCACGCAGCTTCAGCAACTTTTCCTCGATGGCGCGCTTTCTCTCCTCCTTCTCCTTCTCCTTTCTCTCCCTCAGCTTCTTTGCAGCCTCCTCCTGCTCAGAAAGTGCCAGTGATATCTCCTGCGCCCTTCTGGCCACCTGCTCCGCACCCGTTACGGTGAGCTCTCCTATCTTTTCAATCAGCCTCACAATCACATTTGTCATGCCGCCTTCCCCACACTTCTGTGAATCTCAATCTCCTGCAGAAATCCTTCCGGATCGGAGTAGTACCTGTTGAAGGTGCGCGAAACCTCGCTCACATCTGTAACACGATTCTCCACCATCCACGAGAGAACCCTTCTGCGCCTCTCCAGCTCCCGCTCCAGCTCCTCCTGTGAAATGCCCTTCAGCCGTGCCAGCTTCTGCTTGAGCACACTCGGCACACCCGTGGGCACCAGCTCATCCTTTTTCGGGTCCCACTCATACACATTGTTGAGGTTTACTCCTCCCTTCTCATCGCTCACCACCTCTGCCACCTCTGTTATCCTGCGCAGTGTTCTGTTCTCATGGTAGATTTTGTTCTGCATCAGTATTAAATCGAGGGCCGGGAGCATTATCTCAGGCACCTCCATTGGCGGATTTGTGAGTCTTATCAGGGTCTCCTTTGCGGAGTTCGCATGCACAGTGCCCATACAGCCGTCGTGACCTGTGTTCATTGCCGTGAACAGTGTCCTGGCCTCTCTGCCGCGCACCTCGCCCACGATTATTCTATCTGGACGCATGCGCAGCGTGTTCTTGACCAGGTCATCCATGGTTACCTCACCCTCACCCTCCACGTTGGGCGGCCTCGTCTCAAGGCGCACCACATGTTCCACCGGCAGGGTGAGTTCGGCGGTGTCTTCAATGGTTATAACACGCTCCGTCTCCGGAATAAAGGAGCACAGCACATTGAGCGTGGTGGTCTTTCCAGAGCCAGCACCGCCAGCGGCGAGCACATTTCCCGGCTTTATGCCCAGACCCTCCACCACCAGCCACAGGTAGGCGGCAACCTCAACGTTGAGGGTGCGGAACTCTATCAGGTTCACAACCGTAAGGGGCTGTGAGCGGAACTTTCTTATTGTAATGGTGGGACCGTCCAGGGAAATCGGCGGTATGGTTGCATTAACTCGGGAACCATCCGGAAGACGGGCATCCAGCAGCGGGGACGACTTGTCCACACGCCTTCCGACGGAGGCTGCGATTTTCTCGATTATCCTCACAATCTCCTCATCGGTGTCAAAAACCAGGTTGGTCTTGCAGTTCCCAAAGTCGCGGTGGTTCACAAACACCGGTTTCCCGGTGCCTATAACCATAATCTCCTCAAGCTGGTCGTCGTTCAGCAGAAACTCCAGGAGGCTGTATCCCACCATGTTGTTTACCACCAGCTTTGCCATGTCCTTGCGTTTCGCCAGCCGCACCTCGGGGAAAAAGCGCTCTATAACCTCGAGCACCCGCTGCATGAAAACGCGCTTTCTCTCCTTCCTGTCCGGTATGCTCTCCGGGTCTAT
>WANX01000006.1 GCA_015521565.1 Candidatus Hydrothermarchaeota archaeon | reverse complement strand
GCCTCCTTAATGTTCGTCCTGACCTCCTCTAAGGTCTCTCCCTGGGAAAAGCATCCTGGCAGAGCAGGAACCTCTGCCCAGTATCCTCCTTCCTCCGCCTTGTGGATTACAACTTTGTACTTCATGTACATTATCCCAACCTTTAAATTTTAAAAAGTTGCGCTCCACTCTCCAGTACATTCAAAATTGAAGATTTTCGTCAGCTAGTTGTTATACTCCCGGGGGGTGGGATGGGATTAAAAATAATGTAAAATTTAAATTTGAGGAATGAGAAAATCAATTTAACACTCAATGTTAACCTGGCAGATATTAATGAGGTGGGATAAGATGACTGTCTATAGAGTATCCGTAGTGATAGAGAAAGATGAAAATGGTTACTTTGCTTATTGTCCTGAGCTGCAGGGCTGTTATACACAGGGAGAGACCTATGAAGAGGTTTTGGAGAACATCAAAGACGCAATAAGGCTTCATATTAAAGACAGGTTGGAAGAGGAGGAGGAGATACCCAGAGTTGAGATGATAAACCTGACAGCTGTGGAAGTTACAGTATGAGTGAAAAACTTCCGAGGGTGACCGCCAGAGAAGTCATAAAAGTAATTGAAAAAGCGGGTTTTTATCTTGTGAGGCAGAGCGGGAGTCATAAGATTTACAGGAATGATAAAGGTGTGCGAATTACGGTGCCGTACCATTCCGGAAAAATTCTCCATCCAAAGCTGGTTAAATGTATTATAAGGGATGCCGATTTAACTGTTGAGGAATTTAAGAGACTGCTGAAAAAGAGAAAGTAGAATAATCTTTCATCAGATGCTCTAAAGATGAGCCTTAGCAGTTTTTGATAACCCGTGTCTGCTATTTTGTGCCTCTTCCTTCTCAACCAGTGAATACAGAAAAGAGAAGACATATTCCAGCTCTTTCCGCAGATTTCGATTTGACGCTTATGCACTTGAACCCCTTGACCTTAAATATCTCTCATCTAAATTTCCGACAGGTAATCCTCATTCTGATGTGTCTCCTTAATACACCGCTTGCTTTTTATCCTATCACGCATGAAAAGAAAACATGCTCACGCGGAGGCGATTCCTGAAGCTTGCCGGCTTTGCGGCGCTGCTCGGCGCGGGGTATCCTGTAGTTGAGGCGAGGATGGTGAGAGTTACCCGGGTTGACATCGATTTGGGTCTTGGCATCAAAGCGGTGCACATAACGGATACCCACTTCTCCACCTCAGTCTTCAGCCCTGAGGGGGTCGTCGCGACGGTGGAGGAGCTTCGCCCGGGCATTATCTTCCACACCGGCGATTTGCTCACCTTCAGGCGCGGCCTTGAGGAGGCGAGGGAGTTTATCTCTGCACTGAGCGAGATTGCCCCCGTTTACCTCGTGCCGGGCAACCACGACCACTGGAGCGGTGTTGGGGGAAAGGGTTTAAAGAAGGAGCTGGGCTCTGGGGCAAGGGTGCTTTTAAACGAGGCGGTGCGCATTGGCGATTTGGCCATCGCTGGGGTGGACGACCCGTACACCGGGAGGGCGGACCTCGAGAGAGCGCTCCGCGGCACCGGCGACGCTGGGGCAAGGCTTCTCCTCGCCCACTCCCCGCAGATTATAGGCGAGGCAGCGCAGCAGGTTGAGCTGGTTTTAGCGGGACACACCCACGGCGGTCAAGTGCGCCTCCCCCGCAAAGGGGCGCTGTGGCTCCCCCTGCCCAGAGAATACTGGCGCTTCGACTACGGCCTATTCAGCGTGGGCGGGACGAGGCTCTTCGTGAGCCGGGGTGTGGGTACGGGCTACCTGCCTGTGAGGCTGAACTGCCCCCCCGAGATAGTGGCGCTGAGCTTATAGGATTAGCCGGTAATCCTGCGCCTGTACTCCCTGAAGATGTCCGTGCTGCCTATTACGCCCACCACCCTGCCCTCCTTCTTCACGGGCAGGTTGCATATTCCGTTCTCCCCCATTATCTTCGCCGCCTCTCTGACGGTGCTGTCCGCATCTATGTAAAACACCGGCTTCTCCATGATATCGCCCACCCTCACTTTGAGCGGGTCCAAGCCCCTGCCTATAACCTTCTCCATGATGTCGAAGCGCGTCACCAGGCCAAGCTCCTTGTAGGGGTTGAGCCTCGCCACGAACAGGCAGCGGAAGTCGTGCTCCAGCATGCGGCTCATAGCGTCGATGACGCGGAGCTCGGGCTCGACCATGAGCACGTACTTGGTCATGAGCTCGGAAACCTTCATGTCAGGGACTTCCCTGTAGTCAGCCATCCTCAGCCTCCATCGCTTTTTAATTTACTTATATCCAGGGTTAGAAAAAGTTTTTCTTAAAGTGCCGACGTTACGCTTCTCAGTGCCTAAAGCAATAAATACTGCCAGCCCACGATTTAAAGCAAGGTGGTGGTAAATGCAAAGCTACAGCGTCGCAGTACTGGGAGCAACCGGCATGGTGGGGCAGCGCTTCATCCAGCTGCTTGCTGAGCACCCCTACTTCGAGCTCACCTGCGTTGCCGCCTCCGAGCGCAGCGCGGGCAAGCGCTATGCGAGCGCTGCCAAGTGGTACCTCGAGGGGGAGATTCCCGAGGCGGTGCGCAATCTCGAAGTGGTGCCGGTTAAGCCGGAGAAGGTGCGCGCGGACATAGTGTTCTCCGCGCTTCCCGGCGGCGTCGCGCGGGAGGTGGAGCCGGCTTTTGCCGAGGCGGGCTTCATCGTGGCGAGCAACGCCTCAGCCTACCGCATGGAAAGCGATGTCCCCCTGCTAATACCTGAGGTAAACCCGGAGCACCTGGACATGATAGAGGTGCAGCAGGAGCGCAGGGGCTGGGACGGCGCGATAATCACCAACCCCAACTGCTCCACCATAATGGCCACGCTCACCTTCAAGCCCATCTACGACGCCTTCGGCATCGAGGAGGCGGTCGTGGCAACGATGCAGGCGCTCTCGGGCGCGGGCTACAGCGGCGTGCCCGGCATGGCGATAGTGGACAACCTCATCCCCTACATAGCAAACGAAGAAGAGAAGGTCGAGACAGAGGCGCTGAAAATCCTCGGAAACTTCAACGGCTCGGAGATAGAGCCCGCAAGCTTCAAAATCTCCGCCTCCTGCAACCGCGTTGCGGTGCTGGATGGGCATACCGAGGCGATCTTCCTGCGCACCTCTGAAGAGGCGACGCCGGAGGATATAAAGCGGGTGCTGCGCAGCTTCAGGGCAAAGCCCCAGGAGCTTCGCTTACCCACTGCGCCGCCTCAGCCAGTGATTGTGCGCGAGGAGCAGGACCGCCCGCAGCCCCGCCTGGACAGAAACGCGGGCAATGGCATGGCGGTAACCGTGGGCAGGGTGAGGGAGGACAGAATCTTCGGCATCAAGTACGTTGTCCTGGGGCACAACACTCTGCGGGGTGCTGCTGGAGCGAGTGTTCTCAACGCGGAGCTGCTTGTAAAGACGAGGAAGCTGTAAAAGATGGCAAAAGCTGAGCTCAGCGAAGAGGTTAGGGCGAAGTCGAGGCTTTTGAGCTACGTGCTCAGAGAGGTGCACAAGGCCATCGTCGGCCAGGAGCGCGTGCTCAGGCGCCTCCTTCTGAGCCTGCTCAGCGACGGGCATGTGCTGCTGGAGGGCGTTCCGGGCCTGGCCAAGACGCTGATGATACGCACCCTCGCCAAAACGCTGCGCTGCGACTT
>WANX01000005.1 GCA_015521565.1 Candidatus Hydrothermarchaeota archaeon | reverse complement strand
TCGGCGCAGGCGATGCGGAGCTCGCGCAGGCGGTGAACCGGGTTATACGCATGCAGGGCGGCATAGCAGTTGTCGCAGGCGGAAGAACGCTTGCCTCCCTGGCGCTTCCCGTGGCAGGGCTTATGAGCACCCTGCCGGCTGAGCACGTGGCTGCCAAGCTGAAGAAGGTGAACGCCGCCGCAGCAGAGCTTGGGTGCACCCTTGAGGAGCCGGTAATGGCGCTATCCTTCCTGGCGCTGCCGGTGATACCGAAGCTGAAGCTCACCCCTCGCGGCCTCTTCGACGCCGAGCGCTTTGAGTTCGTGGAGCTTGAGGTTTAGCGCAGATACTTCTCCAGCTCACCCTGTGCGAGCTTCCTCCTGCACCACTCGCGCAGCGTCTCCCTATCACCGAGGTACCTGAAGTAGGGCACGCCGTAGCCGCAGCTGGTCATCACCTCCTCTATGTGGAGCAGAATCACCTGCCGGGCATAGTCGGGCACCTCCAGCTCGGCCCTCGAGAGCACCCCACGCCTCTCCGCCTCCTCGCGGGAGAGCACCTCTCCCGTGCAGAAGAGGCGCAGCACCAGAGGCTTCGCCTCAAAGCTGCAGAACATCAGGGTTACACTTCCCCCCTGCTTTATGTGCCTCGCTGTCTCGTTCCCGCTGCCGGGGTAGTCGATGTAGGCGACAGTTCTGCTGTCCAGCACCACGAGGCTTTTGTACCCCTTGGGCGAGAGGTTCACCCTGCCTCCGCCGGGCGGAGCCGAGGCCACGAAGAATATCCTCTGCTGCGAGATGAAGCGCTCAAGCTCCTCGGTAAGCTCGGGGTAGAACTCCGCCATGGTGCCACTTGGTGCTTAGTGTTTATCAGAATTTCGCTCCTCCTGCGGAAGTGCCCATCTACCCTCCCCGTCTTGCAGGTTTTGGATGTGCTGGAATATTCACACCAGCATGAGAGCGCTGCACCGTCTTTTCCATAACAGTTGCACATGTTACTGATCTCGAAAACCTCAGCCTGATACCAGATACAGATGTTAAACGAAACCTATATATATCAGTAATACATCTTTTCAGTAACCGTCCCTCCCGGAAGCGAGAGGGATTTTGTTCTGGATGTAACTCCTGAGAGCAGGCAGGCTATTCCAGAGGTGAAGAAATGGGAAAAAGAGCACATCATCCGCACCGTGGAAGCCTGGGATTCAGCCCGCGGAAGCGCGCCGCATCACCGGTGCCAAAGATAAAGCGCTGGGTAGTTGAGGACAGGGTGAG
Source organism: Candidatus Hydrothermarchaeota archaeon (assembly GCA_015521565.1). GTDB lineage: Archaea > Hydrothermarchaeota > Hydrothermarchaeia > Hydrothermarchaeales > BMS3B > Pyrohabitans. Next base: position 1,784 of record WANX01000005.1, on the reverse strand, counting down.
AATGCAGGGCTTCGCTGGCTACAAGGCGGGGATGACGCATGCGGTGATTATCGATGACTACCCTCACAGCCTTACCCACGGTGAGGAGATAACCCGTGCTGTAACTGTGCTGGAGGTACCTCCCCTAAAGGTTTTCGGCGTGAGGCTTTACGAAAGGCGAAGCGAGGGTCTGCGCACTCTGAGCGAGGTCTGGGCAAGCCCCGCAAAGGAGCTCTCCCGCAGGCTGCCGCTGCCGAAGAGGATGGAGAAAAGCATAGATGACCTGGAGGCGATGCTTGAGAGGACGGAGCAGGTTCGCCTTCTGGTTCACACCCAGCCGAAGGCTACTGGCATAGGAAAGAAGAAGCCCGAGGTTATGGAATACCTGGTTTCCGGCAACCCCGCAGAGGCCTTCGCCTATGCAAAGGAGAAGCTGGGCGGCGAGATAAGGATAGGCGAGGTATTCGAGGAGGGGGAGTTCGTCGATGTTATGGCGGTGACCAAGGGCAAAGGATTCCAGAGTCCTGTGCGCAGATGGGGTGTTAAGATTCTGCACCACAAGACGCGCAAGGGCAGGCGCACCGCGGGTACGCTCGGGCCGTGGCATCCCTCGGCGATGATGTGGAGCGTGCCCCAGAGCGGTCAGATGGGGTATCATCACCGCACCGAATTCAACAAGAGGATTCTGAGGATAGGTGAGAATGGAGAGGAGGTAACGCCCAGCGGCGGTTTTCTGGGCTATGGAGTGGTAAGGGAGAACTACATAATTCTGGACGGCTCTGTTCCCGGGCCCAGAAAGAGGCTGGTTCGCCTCCGTCCGGCAATCCGTCCGCCGGTTCACCTGCCGGAGGGCAGACCCCAGCTCACATACATAAGCCTTGAATCAAAGCAGGGTGTGTGAAATATGAAGGTAACTCTCTACTCTGTAAAGGGGAAGAGGAAAAAGAAGGTGGAGCTTCCCGGGGTATTTGCCACGGAGTACCGGCCCGACCTGATAAAGCGCGCGGTTATAGCCCTGCAGTCACACCGCCTTCAGGCCTACGGCAGCGATGTGCTCGCGGGCAAGCGCACCTCTGCAGAGTCCTGGGGTCCCGGGCACGGCGTGGCGAGGGTGCCCAGAATGAAGGGCTCCCGCTACCCTGGAGCTGGAAGAGCCGCCTTCGTCCCAATGGCAGTGGGGGGCAGGCGTGCCCACCCGCCCAAGGTGGAGAAGAGGATATACGAGAAGATAAACCGGAAGGAGAGGCTCAAGGCGATAGCCTCGGCGATTGCGGCCACTGCGTGCAGGGAGCTGGTGCTCGCGAGGGGCCACCGCCTGCCAGAGAAGCTGGAGCTCCCCGTGGTTGTGGAGAACGCCTTTGAGGAGCTCAGCAGGGTTAAGGATGTGGAGCAGGCCCTCGGGGCTCTCGGCCTTCTTGATGATGTGGAGCGCGCGGCTAAGCGTAAGATTAGAGCAGGCGTGGGCAAACGCCGCGGGAGGCGCTACAAGAACAGAAAGAGCCTGCTTGTAGTCGTGGGCGAAGATAAAGGCATCTCCAGGGGGGCGCGCAACCTCCCGGGTGTTGACGTGGTGCTTGCGCGCGACCTGAGCGTGGAGCACCTTGCCCCTGGCACGCATGCGGGCAGGCTCACACTTTACACCGAAAACGCCTTAAAAGTTCTGGAAGAGAGGTTTTGAGCATGGAGGCGCATGAGGTAATCATCTCACCAGACGTTACAGAGAAGTCGATGAAGATGCTGGAGAAGGATAACAAGCTGGTGTTTGTGGTTAACAGAAGGGCGAATAAGAAGCAGGTGAAGGAGGC
>WANX01000004.1 GCA_015521565.1 Candidatus Hydrothermarchaeota archaeon | reverse complement strand
ATAAGAGAGCTTGGCTCACAGGTGCCCATCCTGGGCGTGTGCCTGGGGCACCAGGCTATAGGCGTCGCCTTCGGCGCGAAGGTGGCGAGAGCGAAGACGCTGATGCACGGCAAGGTGAGCAGAATCACCCACGACGGCAGGGGGATTTACAGGGGCGTTGAGAACCCCTTCATTGCGACGCGCTACCACTCGCTGGCGATAGTTGAGGAGACTCTTCCCGAGGAGCTTCTGGTAACCGCGAGGAGCGAGGACGGCGTTGTCATGGGGGTGAGGCACAGGCGCCACCCCATCGAGGGGGTGCAGTTTCACCCGGAGAGCATACTGACGAGGGAGGGCAAAAAGATTATCAGCAACTTCCTGGAGATTTAGAGCATGGTTCCGAGATGTATGTCCACCCAGCATCCAGATAATGTGACCACGCCCTTCTTCGCCCGCAACTCCGTCTTAGCGGGTGAGGATGAGATTCAGGAGGCGTACTACGCCTTCTCCCACCTGGGCATAGAGGAGCAGATGTGGGACTGCGAGGGCAAGGAGGTTGACAACTTCGTGGTGGAGAAGCTGCTCACCCGCTACGAGCGCTTCTTCAGAAACACGAGGCTGGGCAGGGAGGTCAGACTCACCCTGCGCGTGCCCAACCCAGAGGTTGAGCGCACGGAGGCGAAGATACTGCTTGAGACGCTTGAGAGCATCCCCCGCAACTTTGACATAGCGAGGGCGTTCTATGGGGAGGACGTGGTGCCCATCTTTGAGGTCATCCTGCCCATGACCTCCTCCGCCCAGGCGCTGAACCGCATTTACTACTACTACAGGAACTTCGTCTCGGGCAAGGCAGAGAAGCGCTTCTTCAACGGGGATATCAAGATTAAGGAGTGGATCGGGGACTTCAAGCCCGAGGAGATAAGCGTAATCCCGCTGATAGAGGACAGGCACAGCATGCTGCGCAGCCACGAGATTCTTGAAGCCTACCTTAAAGACAAGCGCATTGAGCAGCAGCGGGTTTTTCTTGCGCGCTCCGACCCGGCAATGAACTACGGCTCGCTCAGCGCCGTGCTTTTAAACAAGATAGCGCTTCAGCGCATCTGGAGGCTGGCGGAAAAGCTGAGCGTTGAGCTCCCGCCGATAATCGGCGTGGGCTCTGCGCCCTTCAGGGGGAACTTCAAGCCCACCAACGTGTACAACTGCCTGTGGGAGTATCCCAGCGTTCAGACCTACACGGTGCAGAGCGCCTTCAAGTACGACTACCCCGAGGAGGTGGTGAGAGAGGCGGTGGAGGAGATCAGGTCGAAGCGCAGAAGGCAGCCCCGCTTTGTTAGCGAGGAAAAGTGCCTGGATATTATAGAGAGGACGAGCGGGGAGTACACAAAGCTTTTGCGCCTGCTTTCGCCGCTTATCAACCTTATAGCGAAGCACGTGCCAGCGAGGCGCAGGAGGAAGCTGCACATAGGCTTGTTCGGCTACGCCCGGGAGGTTGGCGAGGTTTCCCTTCCCAGAGCCATTCCCTTCTGCTGCGCCCTTTATTCCATCGGCCTGCCGCCAGAGCTTCTCGGCCTGAAGGCGCTCAGCTCGAAGGACCTCGAATTTCTGCCTGACATCTATGTCAACTTTGAGGAGGACCTGCGCGATGCGCTGCGCTACTTTAACCCGGAGGTGGAGAAGCTTCTTCCCAAAGAGGTGCGGAAGCGCCTCCCGCTGGAGCTGGTCAGGGAGCAGGCTGAACACGACGAGGCGCATGCGGAGATAACCTCCAGGATAATCTCCTCGGTAAAGCACGGCACGCTTGAGAATATAGAGAAGGATATCGTAGAGGCCGCCTGGGTCAGGCGTTTTCTGGGGTGAGGTCATGAGCGAGATAGGCAAGCGCGTAAGAATGGAGAGGATAATAAACAGGGAGACGAAAAGAACGATAATCGTGCCCATGGACCACGGCGTAAGCTCCGGCCCAATCGCCGGCATAGTGGATATTAGGGGCATGGCCAGCGCAATAGCCGAGGGCGGGGCTAACGCCGTGCTGCTGCACAAGGGTGCGGCGATTTTCGGGCACCGGGGCTACGGCAGAGACCTGGGTTTAATTGTGCACCTATCTGGCAGCACCTCTCTCTCGCCTGACCCCAGCCACAAGGTTCTTGTGGCGAGTGTTGAGGAGGCGATAAAGCTGGGCGCGGACGCTGTGAGCATTCACGTCAACGTTGGTGCGGACGACGAGGCGGAGATGCTTTCCCAGCTGGGAGCGGTGAGCGAGAGCTGCATGGAGTGGGGCATGCCTCTCCTGGCCATGATGTACCCGCGGGGGAGGAAGATTGAGAGCGAGCACCACGTGGAGGTGGTGAAGCACGCGGCCCGCGTAGGCGCGGAGCTGGGCGCTGACATAGTGAAGACGAACT
>WANX01000003.1 GCA_015521565.1 Candidatus Hydrothermarchaeota archaeon | reverse complement strand
CGCTCCTCCTGCTCCTCACGCTCTCCTCCGGCGACAGGCAGCGCCTGAGCTCTGCTTCGCTGAGCCTGAGCGGAGAGCCGGTTACCTCCTCTGCTGCACTTGAGAGCATCTCTGGAGTAACCTGCCGCGGCGAGATGCCCTGCTCAACCGCCCTCGCAACCAGCCTGCCCACTATCTGGTGCGCCTCCCTGAAGGCAAGGCCCTTATCCCTCACCAGGCAGTCCGCAAGCTCCGTCGCTGTGATAAAGTCCTCGCAGGCGGAGCGCATCCTCTCGCGGTTGAACTTTGCGCTTTCCAGCACCTTCGCGAGCATTGAAGCGGAGCTCTCGAGAATCTCAAAGGAGTCCAGGGCGAGGGGCGAGAGCTCCTGCAGGTCCCGGTTGTACGCCAGAGGTATCGCCTTCATTATGGCAAGAGCTGAGGCGAGGTTTCCCATTGCTCGCGCGCAGCGGGCGCGCATTATCTCAAGGGCGTCTGGATTCTTCTTCTGGGGCATTATGCTCGACGTAGAGGAAAGCTCATCGCTCAGCTCTACGAAGCCGAACTCCTGCGTTGACCAGAGGATGAGCTCCTCGGCAATCCTGCTGAGCGTGACCGCGAGCAGGGCGAGCGCCGCCATGGGCTCGAGCAGAAAGTCGCGAGAAGCTACAGCATCCTGGGAGTTCTCCACCACGCCATCGAAGCCGAGAAGCTCGGCCACGAGGCGGCGGTCTATCTCAAAGCCCGTGCCCGCGAGGGCGCATGCTCCGAGAGGTGAGAGGTTTACCCTGGCGTACGCCTGCTGCAACCTCTCCAGGTCCCTGAGCAGTGCCCAGAAGTGCGCCAGCAGGTGGTGCGCCAGCGTCGTCGGCTGGGCGCGCTGCAGGTGCGTGTAGCCCGGCATTATGGTATCCACGTTCTCCTCCGCGAGGTTGAGGAGCACCTCCAGCAGGCGGAGGAGCGCCTTCGAGGCACCGATTATCCTGTCCCGCGCCAGCATGCGCAGGTCCAGCGCTACCTGGTCATTGCGTGAGCGAGCGGTGTGCAGCCTGCCTGCGGCCTTGCCCGCCTCGCGGAACAGCTCCGCCTCCACCGCGGCGTGCACGTCCTCAAGCTCGGGCTCAAGCTTCAGCTCGCCCTTCCTGTAGAGCGCGAGCAGCCCCCGCAGTATGCTTCTCGCCTCCTCCAGGGTGATAATTCCCTGCCTGCCCAGCATTACCGCATGAGCCATGCTTCCGAGGAGGTCGTACCTGAGCAGATGAGTATCAAACGCTATAGAAGCGGTGTAGCGCGCAAACTCCGGGTCAACTCCGCCTCCGAGCCTGCCTTCTCTGAGCATCGCACCACCAGTACAGAGTTACGCCTGCTGGTATAAAAAGGCATGCCATATTTTTGTAGAACCTCCGGCAGCTTGCCGGCGTGGAGATGCTGGTGCAAATTTTTGTAGAAGTTAACAGCTCCACCTACCACGATTTTTATGGAGTACCTGCTGGGATTCAGCGGAATAGAGCGTTTGGTAGAGCTTCACAGGAGCGGAAAGGTGGTTGTGCTTCTCCCCAGGATGGAGGTCTTTCTAAATCCCCGGATGCGAATCCCCCTCCATGAGGCGCAGGAGGTGGTAACTTCTGCAATAGATGGTGTGGTTGAGGATGGCATTTCCTCGCCAGAAGAGCTTCCAAAGAGGGCGCTTGAGCTGATTCGCGGAGAGTTGCCCCTTGAGCGTGGCCGCATCGATATGCGTGCTGAGTATGTGGTGTTCAGACGTACCCCAGTAACAAAGCAGGAGACACAGGAGATGTACCAGATTCTGGCCCGGGCGACCCTGGAGGATGGGACGATTGTACCAATGCTGGGGGCGGAGGTCACGGGAATAACCGCCTGTCCATGCGCCCATGAGGGCCTAATAGAGAAGACCCGGGAGAGGCTGCGTGAAGAATTTTCGGAGGAGGAGATACGCACCATATTCAGCCTTGTGCCCGTGGCAAGCCACAACCAGCGCAACGTATCAACACTTATGCTTAGCGTTACCGGAGATGAGCGAATAGAGGTGAATGAGGTAATAGATATACTGGAGAGCTCCATGAGCTCCCGCCTCTACGAGGTGCTCAAGCGCGAGGATGAGGTGGAGGTTGTTTACCGGGCGCACCTAAATCCCAACTTCGTCGAAGATACTGTGCGCAAAATCCTGATAAACACCCTGGAGCGGTTTCCCTCGTTACCTGACGCCACTGTAGTATATGCAAAGAGTGAGAGCCTGGAGAGCATCCACCAGCACAATGCGGTTGCGGAGAGGCTGACAACAATGGGCGAGCTCAGGAGGGAGGTGACCGGGTAGCTGTATTTTTTATCGATTTGAATCTGTCCGGAAAGAGTATAACAAAAATTTAAAAATACGTTAGGCTATGAGTATGCTTGAAAACCTGAAGGAGGCAAGGGTAATGGTGAACATAGAGGTTGATCTGGATGCGTGTGTGGGTTGCGGAACCTGCGAGTCTCTCTGTCCGAGCACCTTCCAGCTGCAGGACGGCAAGAGTTATGTAATTGGCGATGGCTCTGACTGTGACCTGGAAGAGGTGGTAAACAGCTGTCCCACCGGAGCGATAACAGTGGAGGGGATAGGCTCAGCCGAGAGAAAACAGGTATAAAACATCCATTCTTTTATTTTAACAATTATACAGCCTGCTGATGGGCTCGAACCTTTTTTTCAAAAATTCTAAAAAAAGAAAAGTATTGAGGGGGTTTCAGGAGAACTTCTTGAGCTCCCTGCCCTTCACACGGGCACCGGCATTCATGTCGCGGATGTTGAAGATGTAGTCGTCGATGTGCTTGTGGGTGAACTCTATTCCGGTGCGTTCGAAGAACTCTGCCCAGCCGATGCGCTCTATCCACTCTCCCATCCTCTCGTCAGGCTTTGCGTCGCTTGCCCAGGCGTCGATTATCTTCTTGACGGTCTCCACAACCTCGGGCCAGCGCGGCGGGTTGTTGGGTATGAAGGGCACTGCGAGGCGTGAGAAAGCGGGTCCGCCCCGGGTATTGGATATCTTACCGCCAACCCATATGCTAACACCGTCGTTCTTCGGGTCAGCGATTGGTGTGCCCGGGCAGAGACCGTAACATATGCCGCAGTACATGCACTTCTCGCCGTCAATGCTTATGCTCCGCAGGGTGGTGCCGTCCTCTTTTTTAATCATCTTTGGCTTTATCGCATAGGTGGGGCATGCGGCAATCATGCTCGGAATCTCACACGCCTTGCTGACCACCTCGTCTATAACTTTGGGTGGACGGCGGTGGACACCGAGTATTGCAATATCGGAGCAGTGCACAGCGCCGCACATGTTGAGACAGCCGGAGACGGCAATTGTAAGGCGTGTGGGAAGCTTCTCACTCACGAAATAGTCGTAGAGTTCGTCCATAAGTGCCTTCTGCAGCCCCGGGGAATCTGTTGCTGGTGTGTGGCAGTGTACCCAGCCGGTGCAGGCGACGATGCTGCGCACAGTCCTGCCGGTGCCTCCCACAGGAAATCCAAGCTCTGCCAGGTCCTTCTTCAGAGGCTCCACGTTGTCCTTGTTGTCCAGTATAAATTCGACACTGTGACGGGAGGTAAAGCGCAGATAGCCGTTGGCATACTTGTCAGCAAGGTCGCACAGCTTCAGCACCGTCTCACTGGCGATAAACTTGGGCTGCCCGGCACGGACGGTGTAGACCTCCTCACCGCTCTCACTCACGTGCTTGTATACTCCGGGCTCAATCTCTTCATGGTACTTCCACTTGCCATAGTTGCGCTCCAGTATGGGGGGAAGCATCTCCTTATAGTCAGGGGGACCAAAGTCCAGCTCATCAAAGGAAAGTGCCATTCTGTCTCACCTCCTACTCTTCATCCGTCTCTACTTCGCCCGGGAAGTAGAACCAGAAGGGGTTGTTCCGGGGCGCCTTCACCATTGTGGGAAGCGGATCCAGACCGACGTCGTGCAGGAACTTGCCGGCGCCGATTCTGTAGATGGTCTCGCCTATTCTCTCCTTGGCGCGGCCGTTCTCATCCCACCAGTCGAGAAGCTTGTACATCAGCTCCTTCAGCTCAGTGTAGGGTGGCTCCAGCTTCATGAAGGGTATCAAGGTCCACGCCAGAAAGGCGCCATAGCGTCCACGCGCTCTTCCTCCAACAAGTATCGTGGCACCCCTGTCGTCTCCGGGTGAGAGCGCCCTTGGCATCTTCTGCAGGCAGTACATGCAGCGCACACACTCGTCGTTGTTTATGCTGAGCTCATTACCGTCCCAGCTCATAGCCTTTGTCGGGCAGTTCTTGACTATGTACTCCACGTCAACCTTGCCGCTTTTGGCGTAGTTTCTGACCTCCTCCTGGTCTATCTTGATGTCATCACGCCAGGTGCCCATTATAACGAAGTCTGCCCTGGGTACACCTGCAACGCAGTCTGTGGGGCAGCCGGAGATCTTCACCTTGAATTTGTACGGGAAGCGTGGCCGGTGCATGTCGTTTAGAATATCCGGGTCGGTCATCAGGGTGTGGTATATGTCGTTTGTGTCGATGCACGCCATCTCACAGCGCGCGGGGCCAATGCAGTTGCTCGCCGTGCGGAAATCACCGGCGCTTCCACCGATGTCCCAGTGCTCCTTCGCAGCTTCGTCGAAGAAGGGTTCAATGTTCTCTGTAGGAATACCCACCACCTGAAGGTCTCCAGTGGCACCGTGGAAGTTCATCAAACCAGAACCGTACTTGTTCCACAGCTCAATAAGTTTGCGCAGCTTCTTGGTGCTGTAAAACCAGCCGGCAGGCTGAATAAACCTTATGGTGTGGGCGTCTGCAAGGATATCCCGCCTGTCGGATACCCTGCCGATAACGCCGGCATCGTATCCGGGAACACCCACCATGCCACCGTGGGTCCAGTGGGTCATCTTGTCCTCGTAGTTCAGCTCGTAGAGCTTGAGCAGCCCTGTATAGCCTGTCTTTTTTATTTCACTGACAAGACTCGGCCATGGCCCTTTTTCCAGCTCGTCCAGAAGAGGGGTTTCCGATGCCACCTCATTTCACCTCCTGCCAGAGTATATAATAAAGCCTTTTTTCGTCTGCAGTGAGTTGAAATTAAAGTTTTTTTGGTATATATAATTTTTCATTAAAGTGAACGGTGTGTGCAAAGTTGTCCACAACCGTGCACAGTTTTACCTTGTTAGGCTGCGCAATGCGTAAAGGGTTGTGGTTTTCATGGATAAGGATGAGTTTCTTGAAAGGTTCTGCCTGGATGAGGAGAACAGGCACAGACGGGCGGAGCGCATCAGCAGGGGCATGGTGCGCTACGAGCGCAGGAAAAATGCCATATTCACCTTCAGGGACAGGATTGCAAAAATCGACCTCTGCGAGGTGTGCCGACATCCAAAAGGGGTGACCTATACCCTGTGCGAGGTTGTGCCCAGCTTTGAGGGTGTTGATGTCAGTGAAATGCTCCTCGAGGTGAGGGAGAAGGCGGAGGTCTTCTGCAGGAGCGAGGGTGCAAGGGGGCAGTGCATTATCAACATAGTGATACCCCCTGAGCCAGGGATGATAATGGAGCTTGGGGAGCATCTGGAAGAGATGACAGGGCTTGGTAACTTTGCTGTTACGGTGTACGACACAAGGAGCGGGAAGATGGGGATGCTGCTAATAGATGAGAGCTTCCTTTCAGAGCTTCGCAGGGACCCGGACTATGAGGGTATGAGCGATGCAGAGATATTCGCAAACTTCATGATAAACTACGCCGAGCAGCTATGAGTCTGAGTTGTCTTTCTCTGCACCACATAAGGACAAGCTACAGCAGATTCGCAAGGGTCAGGTTTTCCCGTCCTTCTGAGTTTTACGAGGCCTCGCGGGAAGTCGGCGATAGAGTGCTTTTCCAGACAGGCACCAGGGTGGAGGTTTACACAACAGGAGATGTGAATGCTGTGCTGGAAGTGCTTTCCGAGCACAGCGGTATCGCAGAGGAAGAGCTTTCAGGTCTTTTTGTGCTCCACACCTCTGAGAATGCCGCGGAGCATCTGCTCCGACTGGCGTGCTGCATAGAATCACGGGTGCTGGGCGAGACCTACATACCCTGGCAGGTGGAATCCGCACTGGAGCAGGCTCGCGTTGAGGGTGCCGCAGGTGCACTGGAGGGGCTTTTCGCAGGGGCCGTGCGGGCCGGCAGGAGGGTGAGGAAAGAAACTGGTATAGCGGGTGGCGAGCTTCACAAAACAGCCTTTGAAGCCCTGCGCTGTGCTGCAGAGCTTAAAGGAAGGAGGATTGTACTCTACGGTGCAGGCCTGACTGGAAGGAGGGTCGCCGCGCTTGCAATGCGGGAGGGTGCGAGCATACTGGTGCTCAACCGCAACCGTGATATAGCGCAGCGGTGCGCCGCCGAGATAGGAGCGGAGGTGGTCGAGTATGAGGACCGCTTTGATGCTCTCAGTGATGCAGATGTGCTCATCTGCGCCACTCTTGCGTCGCACTACCGCGTAACCCCCGGGCTTTTATCGAGGCATGAGCGCAGAAAGCGTCTTGTAGTTCTGGACGTATCTCCCTTCAGGAATGTTTCACCGGAGGTAAGGGAGATGAGCCATGTCACGCTTGTTGACAGCGAGCTTTCCAGAAAGGTGGAGGAGCACCTTGCAGCGATGCGGGCGGAGGTTCCGAAGGTGAAGGGGATTGTGAAGGAGGAGCTCAGCAAGCTGAGAGCGGAGCTCCCTGAGCTTTTTGGTGTGTAAGGATGCCCTACATAGCTCTAAAGCTGGATGACTCTGACCTGGAGCATGCAAAGCTGGTGCTGGACAGGGCGTGCGGGGAGTGTGAGGTGAGCCTTGAGGGCAGACGCGAGAGGGGGCTGGTGCTTCTTGACAGAACGCCGAAGAACCTCTACGCTCTGCTTGCGATATACATGCAGAATCGCGTGGACTGGAGGCGGTGATGTGGATGGGCTACATTTTGATTGAGGTCAGCGAGGAAGCACGTGCTGAAATAGAGGCCCTGCTCAGGGGTAGCTTCAAAAAGCTCAATCTGGAGTGCTCCCGTATAAAGGAGACTGTGCTGGTCTTCGAGGAGAAGCTGAGCGCCAGCGACTACCATCTGCTCCAGTCGATACTTGTGCAGGAGCTGGAGTGGTAATCCATAATCAGAAAAAGCTTGAAGATGTCCACCTTAGCCCGCCTCTGGAGTTTTTAAAGCTCCAAAGGCTTTTAATGGCTAAGGGGATGCTCCGGTCG
>WANX01000002.1 GCA_015521565.1 Candidatus Hydrothermarchaeota archaeon | reverse complement strand
GCCATCTCCCTGGAGCTTGCATCTATTAAACGTGCCTGGTTCTGCGCCTTGCTCGCTATCTGCTGGACGGCGGAGGTTATCTCATCGCTCGCGGCATTCAGCTCCTCTGAAGAGGCGGCCTGCTCCTCGGCAGTGGCAGCAACGCGCTCCGAGGCAAGCTTCACCTGTGTTACCAGCTTTGCCAGGTTCTCTCTTGTCCTGTTGAATGTCTCAATAAGAGTTCCAAAGGCGTCATTCTTCTCCGCTTTTATCCCCCGGGTAAGGTCTCCCTCTGCCACAGCACGTACCACAGGCAGGAGCCTCTCCACCTGCGCCTCCAGATACTCTTTGACCTCTGTAATCTCCCTCTCCCTTTCCTTCAGCTCTCTCATGTCTTTTAGTATAACAAGTCCACCGTACACATCTCCCTTAGCATCAAGCAGCGGTGCCGCATTTACCAGTACTGGAATATCACCTCCTGTCATGTTTGAAAACTCTGCCTCCCTGTTTCTGACTATATTCTTTGACGTCATTGCCTCTCTGGCGAGGCTCTCAACTTCCTCCTGGAACACCTCACCCAGCCTCCTCCCTTCAGCCTGGGATGCACTGTAGCCGGTTATTTCCTCTGCGGCGTTGTTGAAGTAGGTCACCCTCATCTCGGCATCCACTGTCACCAGAGGGTCAGGAATACTCTTTATCACGGAATCGGACTTCCTGAGAGCATTTACCACGTTGTTTTTCATCTTCTGAATTGCCCTGGTGAGGACACCCACCTCGTCTCTGGAATCCAGGACTTTTATCTCCCTGTCCAGGTCACCCTCCGCAACCGCATTGGCATCCTCGACCAGTCTGTCTATGGGGCGGGTAATCCTGCGCGACACCGCGAGCCCCAGGGCAACCACCAGTATCCCGGCAATCCCAGCGATCAGCACACTGCTTCTGCGGATGTCCCCGGAAACGGCTGTGAGTTCCGCTGAGGGTATTGCTGCCAGAGTGTAGTACTCTCTGCCGTTGGCAAGCTCCACCCTCTTGTAGTAGGCTGTCCATTCCCTGCCGTCATCGGTGTAGGTGATGACTCCCTCATCCCCTGTAAAGTCCCCGGGATCTATCATCAGGTTGCCCGCACTTGCCTCGTCAAACTCCAGCTCTGGATTTCTGCCGTTGGCCACAAACAGAGCACCCAGCACCTTTCCTTCTGCATTTCTGTATCTGGGGTCTATAAGCATCCCGTAACCTTCATCACCCACTTTTAGCTCCTTTATGGGCTCAGTTATCTCATCCGCCTTGTAGTTGATTATTATCAGTCCAACCCTTTCTCCATTCACATCAAAGGGCATTGAATACCTTATCGCGGGCGTTCCTGTGGCTCTGGCTATGCTGATTGCCGAGATGTGAACCTCGTCCTCGGCCACCACCCGCTTGCGTATGATGTCGTCAAACCATCCTTTATCTCCCTTGTAGTCCTTAACATCCTCCTTACCCAGCTTCACACCCACCAGCACATTTCCGTCTTTCCAGAAGATGCGTATCATATCTATATTGGGCCTCTCCCTGGCGATTTCCATAAAGTAGTTGAGAACCTCCTGATACGCCTCCGAATCTCTGAGCAGCTGTGGATATGCGGCACCTTTTTCGTAGTTCTTCACCGCCTCATCAAGAGCCCTGTTCTCGTACCTCTCCATTATTATCCTCTGCACTGCGGGGTGCTTTTTTATGAGGCGTATTTCATTCTCAAAGTTCCTGGAATGGTCAACTATCTGTGCGGCGGCACCTTCAACATTTGTTTTCAGCTCCTCTATCTCCTGGGTCTTCAATGCCTCCCCCGCCTTCTCGGAGGAGAAGTAGGTTACCACTGTTAGTGGAATCATGGCAGAAAACAGCACGAGTACAATTATTTTAAAGGACAAACTGTCTTTTGAGATTCTAAATCCTGCCAGCATCTCTTCAAACACCCCCGTTCGTCTCACTTTGTCTGCTTAAGCTTTCCAGCGGAGTATTTAATATTTATTTTTCCTGTTCTGAAACCAGAATCGTAAAGCTGGAGTTATAACTCACAATTGAGTAGCTACCAAAAAAGTATATAAATCAGAAGAGCAGAGGGAGAAGGGGAGCTGATAGGATGAGACTGGCAATAGTGGCTGCGGAGTTCAACTATGACATAACCTATGCGATGGTTGAGCTTGCCAAGGAGCATGCCAGCTTTCTCGGAGCCGAGATTGTTAAGGTGGTGCGCGTGCCCGGGGTGTTTGACATGCCCCTTGCCGTTAAAAAGCTGCTGGAGCGCAGCGATGTGGATGGCGTTGTCACCCTGGGTGCGGTAATTGAAGGTCAGACAGAGCACGATGAGGTGGTAATGCAGCACGCTTCCCGTAAGATAGCCGACCTGTCGCTGGAGTACAACAAGCCGGTGGCCCTGGGGATTTCCGGACCCGGAATGAGCCGCCTGGAGGCGCACCAGCGGGTCAAGTATGCCAAGCGTGCTGTGGAGGCGGCTGTAAAGATGTACCGCCGTCTCAGAGAGATAGAGGAGTAGGGCCGCCCCTACCTACACCCTTTTATCCGGAAAGTTGAGCTCAATTATCCGCTGAAGTATGCTCCTGGTGGAGGGCAGTCTGCATTTTCTGTACTCCTTCACCCGCACAACCCTGCAGCCAATACCGCGCTTTCGCAGCTCAGATGAAATATGCTCCTCGCTGAGGCTCTGGTCAGGTCCCAGCACAATAGTATCCGGCCCGACCTTTTCCACAGTTGCAAAAATATCCCCCCTCTCCCCAAGCAGGGCGATGTCAACTGGCTTCAGCGCCGCCACCATTTCCACTCTCTGTTCCTCCGGCACCACGGGGATACGCTTCCTTCTGGTGACTGTGGAATCTCTGGCAACAACCACCACAAGTACATCCCCATAAGCTTTAGCCCTCTCCAGGAAGAATACATGCCCCGGGTGGAGTATGTCGAACACGCCCCCCGCCAGCACCACGTTCAGCCTTTCTCTTCCTTCCGACGTAAGGGTGTAGGTACCCTTTCTCACCTCCAGCAGACCGGAATCCACCTGCCTCTCCAGCAGAGCATCCAGGTCACTGCACACGCACCCGGCCTCAGCCGAAATCTCCTCACGTGTCGCCTCTCTGCCCAGGAAGTTGAGCTTCCATACCGCGGCAAGAATTCGTCTTATCCTCTCACCTCCCGGGCATGTAGTCCTCAAGGGCGCGCTGCTGGCTGTGACTTCCATCGCTCCTGAGAGCTGCCAGATGTCTGCCAACCCGGCGCCTGACAGCTGCCTGAACCTCGCCTATGCTGGCGTCTGCTGGAATCACGACAAAATTTTCTGAATCTTCAGCCAGCTCCAGATATATCCTCCTTACCTTCTCCAGAAACTCCCTCCGTTCGAAATGCTCCTTTTTACCGCTTACAGCGCGGAGGGTGCCCGGGGATAGTATCCTTCGCAGCGCAACCTCTGGCTCCACGTCCAGATAGAGCACAAGGTCGGCCTCCGGAGCAAAGGAGTTTATGGCCCTCAACCACTCCAGCTCAAGCCCCGAGGCGCTTTGATACGCCAGTGAGGAGTACAGGTACCTCTCGGTTATCACCACCCTCCCTTTATGCAGGTGTCTCATAATCTCCCGCAGGTGTTCACTCCTGTCTGCGGCAAAGAGCAGCGCCTCTGTGCGGGGGTGGAAACACGAGGTGCGCAGCGCCTCCCGCAGCAGCTTTCCTATTGGTCCATCGGTGGGCTCACGGGTGAGGAACACCTCATGGCCTCTGTCTCTGAGCCATCTGGCAAGCAGCCTGGACTGGGTGCCCTTGCCTGACCCGTCTATCCCTTCAAATGCTATAAGGAGCATCGTATTAAGTTTTCCCCTTTCATTTAAATATGCTTCCCATTGTTATCCGCAGTGTCTATCCTGAAAATCCCGTGGCCACGGTAGTGTAGCCTGGTCAGCACAAGGGACTGTGGATCCCTTAGCCCGAGTTCAAATCTCGGCCGTGGCCCTCTTCCCTCCTTAAAGATAGCCTCAGAATCTCCTGATAATTTTGTAGAGCGTATCCCTCTGCGCCACCGGACGGGAGAGCTGTTTAACCAGCGCAACTATTCTCTCCGGCGGGAGGTAGCGCGTCTCGTAGCCCGTCGCTTTAACCACATGCTCCTCTATCATCGTCCCTCCGAAGTCGTTGGCTCCGCAGCACAGCGCAAGCTGGGCCATTTGAACACCCTGGGTCAGCCACGATGCCTGAATGTTTCTAAAGCTATCGCCCAGCACCAGCCTGGATACAGCCACCACAGTGAGGTAATCCACGCCCCCCGCCTCGTGGACCTGCTTTCTCCTCCCGAGCACCGTCTTACCCGGCTTGAAGCTCCAGGGTATGAAGGCTGTAAAACCCCGTGTGGCTTTCTGCAGCTCCCTCAGCCGGAGCAGGTGCTCTGCCCTCTCCCTGCTGCCCTCTCCCATACCGAAAACCATCGTCGCCGTCGTCGGTATACCGAGCTCGTGGGCGGTGCGCATCACGCGCAGCCACTCCTCTGCGGAGACCTTTCCGGGGCTGAGCTCTCTCCTCAGGTGGTCGCTCAGTATCTCCGCCCCGCCGCCGGGCATGCTCTGCAGGCCCGCCTCCTTAAGCCGGAGCAGCACCTCGCGTATGCTCATCTTCTCCAGTCTGGATATGTGCACCACCTCGCTTGGGGAGAAAAAGTGTCTCTGCACCTGCGGGAAGCGCTCCCTTACACTTCTTAGAACCTCCTCGTAGTACTCGATGTCCAGCTCTGGATTGAGGCCTCCCT
The DNA here is from genome assembly GCA_015521565.1 of Candidatus Hydrothermarchaeota archaeon. Classification (GTDB taxonomy): domain Archaea; phylum Hydrothermarchaeota; class Hydrothermarchaeia; order Hydrothermarchaeales; family BMS3B; genus Pyrohabitans. The sequence goes on along the minus strand of WANX01000002.1, from coordinate 69,769 downwards.
GGAGCAGCACCTGCGTTGCCCCCAGCCTGACCGCCCGGGCAACCCTTTCCAGAATCTCCTCCACGCTCAGGGTGTAGGCCTCTCCGCTTCCCGGCGGGCGGTAGAAGGCGCAGAATTTGCACCCCGCAACGCAGGCATTGGTGTAGTTTATGCTGGTGTCGATTACAAAGGTTACCAGGTCGCCCACCTGGCGGCGGCGCAGCTCGTTCGCCGCTACAGCAAGGAGCTTCACATCTCTCGATTTCAGGAGAAGGACGACCTCCCTGAGGCTGAGCTCCTCCCCCGCGAGCGCCTTCTCAAGTGCTGCGACAACCTCACCGTCGACCTGAAACATCATCCCTCTCCTCCGGCGAATCTGAGCTCGGGTACGGAGGGAATTATCCCGTGCCTGGATGCGAGTTCAAAGAATCTTTTAAGCCCCCGCAGATTCCTGCTGCTCAGGTTGTAATCAAGGCAGCGCAGATGCTCCCGCATCACCCGCGCGGGAATGCCCAGCTGCTCCGCAAACACCCGGGCGAGCTCGTGGTGGTGCTCATACGCATAGCGCCTCGCCTGCACCAGCACACTCTTAAGCTCCTCCACCATCTCCGTGCGCCGGGCGAACTCATCAGTAACAAGCCAGAGTGCATAAACCATGGGCAGCCCGGTCAGTGAGCGCCACTCCTCTCCCAGGTCGGCTACCACAAGCTCTGGATGAAGGTATCCCGCCACAAGGGCGTGGTCCCCAATGAGAAGGGCAGCATCGGCGATACGGAGCATCTCTCCAAGCCTGGGGGGATGGTTAACAACCAGCTTTGCGTCTATCCCCTTTTCCCTGAGGAGTATCCTGAGAAGTGCCACCGAGCTTGCGCTGGTACTTGTGGTGGCGATTCTTTTTCCCCGCAGCTCCTTCAGGCAGGAGGCACACCGTGAAAACACCAGTATGCTACCCGTACCGGCGGGGGCGCTTATTGAGAGCCCTTCCAGAATGGCAAGCTCTTCCGGATGGAGCGCATACATTATTGACGACGTAGGTGCGGCGTCTATTTTGCCGCTGAGCAGAAGTCTGGCAAGCTCTGGAGGATGGGCCTTCACAAGTTCTATCCCGGAACATTCGACTGCACCGCTGCGAATTGCGTGATATATGAAGTCGGTGTTTTTAAAATGCGTCTCTCCGAGGCGCACTAATCCCACCTCTGGATTATCCTGTAGTCAGTGGAGCGCTGCACAGGCACTCGCCCGGCTTCGCGTATCAGCGCTACAAGCTCCTCCCTTGTTGCAAACTGCTCCGTCTCTGCCCCGGCCGCATGGGCCACGCGCTCTTCAACCACGGTGCCATCCAGGTCGTTGGCGCCGTAGTGCAGCGCCACCTGGGCGAGCTTCTTGCCCAGCATCACCCAGTAGGCGCGGATGTTGCGGAAGCTCTCGCCCAGCAGAATTCTGGCAACAGCGATAGTGCGCAGCACATCCACTGCGGAAGTGCGCATCAGCTCCGGCATAGAGCGCTTAAGCGGTGTGTGCTCGGGATGATAGACCAGAGGGATGAATGACATAAAGCCGCGCGTCTCCTTCTGGAGCTCCCTCAGCTTTAGCATGTGCTCCACGCGGTGGCGCAGGCTTTCCACGTGACCGAAGAGCATGGTTGCGTTGCTTTTTATCCCGAGCTCGTGGGCGGTGCGCATCACACGCAGCCACTCCCTCGCAGAAGCTTTGCCCGGGCACAGCTGCCTTCTGAGCTCCTCGTCCAGTATCTCCGCCCCGCCGCCTGGCATGCTCCTCAAGCCCGCCTCCTTAAGGCGAAGCAGCACCTCGCGTATGCTCATCCCGAAATTCCTGGAGAAGAAGGCTATCTCCGTGGCGGTGAACGCCTTGAGGTGGAGTTCTGGAAAGCGCCTTCTGAGCTCGCGCAGCATGCTCTCGTAGTACTCGAAGGGCAGCTCGGGGTTGTGGGCGCCCACGATGTGCAGTTCGGTAGCACCCTCACGCGCCGCCTGCGAAGCCTTCTCCACCACCTCCTCCACGCTTAAGGTGTAGGCCTCTCCGCTTCTCGGCGGGCGGTAGAAGGCACAGAATTTGCACCCCGCAACGCAGGCATTGGTGTAGTTTATCTGGCGGTTGACCACGAAGCTCACGAGGTCGCCCACCTGACGGCGGCGCAGCTCGTCGGCGAGGAAGCCGAGCAGGTAGAGGTCTCCCTCCTCCATAAGCGCACACGCCTCGCGCTTTGAGAGCTCCTCTCCCGCGAGCACCCTCTCCGCAATGGTGGAAACTCCGCTATCGGCGAGCTTGCTGAGCAGTCGCATCCAGTGCTTGGAAAATCTTAACAGGAGCATCAAAACTTGCGGTCATCCTTGAGGTTCAGTGCCACAACCTCGAACAGAATAGCCCACAGCAGGTACTGAATCATGTAGAGAGCCGCAAAGGCGTCGTCCACCTCTCCAGCAGCGCGGTATATGCCGCCGATAACGGCAAGCAGCGCAAGCGCGTGCATCGCTGTGCGTAGCCTGTCCTTCATCCTGATTAAGTTAAATCAGACGGGTATATAAAGCTACTCCACCCTCTCGCTCACCCCCGCTTCCGCAAAGGTTGCCATCTCGTTGATAATCCTGACACTTGCCTCGACAATGTGCATTGCGAGCGCTGCGCCCGTGCCCTCGCCCAGGCGGAGGTTGAGGTTCAGCAGCGGTCTGAGCGAGAGGTGCTCCAGCATGGCTCTGTGCCCTGCCTCCTGCGAGAGGTGGCTTGCGAGCATGTAATCTCTTGCGAGAGGCGCCAGCTCTCCCGCTATAAGCGCGCCAGCGGTGGCGATGAAGCCGTCTATCAGCACCGCCACGCGGTGCGCCGCAGAGGCCAGGATAACGCCCGCTATACCGGCGATTTCAAAGCCACCCACCTTCGCAAGCACGTCTATCGCATCGCTCGCGTTGGGGCGGTTCACCCTCAGGGCACGCTTCACCACGGCCACCTTCCTGCGCCACGCCTCTTCGCCTATTCCCGTGCCCCTTCCGGTGACCTCCTCGGGCGCCTTCCCGGTAATCGCAGCGCATATCGCAGCGCTGGGTGTTGTGTTTCCTATACCCATGTCTCCAACACCTGCGAGGTCCACCCCACGCCGCCTGAACTCCTCCTCAAACACCTCTATCCCTGCCTCTATAGCTTCGACAGCCTGCTCCCGCGTCATCGCAGGCTCGCGTGCGATGTTGCGCGTACCGTAGCCGACCTTTTTGTTAACACACCCCTCCGCCTCTATGTCGGCGGCGACGCCCATGTCAACCACCACCACGCGTGCCCCTGCATGGCGGGCGAGCACATTTATCGCAGCGCCTCCGTGCAGGAAGTTGTACACCATCTGAGGCGTAACCTCCTGCGGATAGGCGCTTACGCCCTCTTCAACCACGCCGTGGTCTCCAGCCAGGGTAAATATCACCTTCTTCTCAATCTTTGGTCTGGGGGTGCGCTGTATGCCCGCCAACTTTATGCTCAGCTCCTCAAGCATTCCAAGGCTCCCCTGTGGCTTTGTGAGGCTGTCCTGCCTCTCCCCTGCAAGCTTCATCGCTTCAACGTCGAGGGGCTCTATCTTCTTTATTACCTCTTCAAGCCTGCCCATAAGCTTAAACCTCACATGTTTTTTGCTCAGATTTAATAATAATGCGATATTTAAGCATTTCCTAAAATTTGCTTGAGCTGCAACGCAAGGTTCCTTGAGCTTCGCCACTGGACGGTGATAGGGAGCGCAAACCAAACGTGGTAATCTCCTGGCTTATCCGAATCTCTCAAAAATATCCTTAATTGCGAGAGGAATTGTTTCCGCCAGTTCGAGAGCAGTGAAGAAGTAGCCCTTTTCTTCCAGAAGCATATCTCCCGCATATCCATTAACAAAGGCGGCGCAGCAGGCCGCGTGGAAGGGTGCGACCCCCTGGGCTACAAATCCTGCTACCACACCGGCGAGCACATCACCGGTGCCTCCTGCTGTCATGCCCGGATTGCCAGTCTCGTTGAACCTTGCCTCACCCTCCGGCGATGCTATGATGTCCACGCTTCCCTTGAGCAGCAGCACACCCTTCAGATGATGGCTCCACCGCTTCGCAGCCTCCGCCCTGTCCTCCAGCGTCCTGCCCGGGCTCTCGCCGGTAAGCAGCTGAAATTCGCCTGCATGCGGGGTAAGCACCAGCTCCACCCCGCCCACCGGGAGCTTTCCGCAGAGTGCCTTGAGCGCATCGGCATCCACTACGCAGGGTACAGGGGAACACCGGAGAAGTTCCGCCACGGCGAGCACAGTATCTTCCTCAAGCCCGAGCCCCGGACCGATGAGCATGCAGTCGGTCTTCTCCAGGAGTTCCCGGGCTTCTGGCAGCGCCTCCGGGGAAAGGTGCCCTCCGGGATACTTCCTCACTATGAGCTCCGGTGAGAAGGCGCGGGTAACATCAAAGTTCGCCTCAGGAACCAGAAGATATACCAGGTCTGCACCGGAGCGCAGTGCCGCCAGAGCGCTGAGCACAGGGGCACCGTGATAGCTCTCGCTACCTCCTACCACAAGCACCCTTCCGAAATCTCCTTTATGCGCCTCTCTGTGCCTGTGTGGCAGGCGCACCACCACATCTCCCGGACCAACGTACAGTGAGGCCTTCTCCGGAATGCCTATATCAACAACAATCGTGGAGAACCGCTCAAGTCCCGGCTTGGGTGCATGAAGGCTCACCACCAGGTCTGCATCGACGCAGTAGCCAGTGCCAGCGTCGCTCAGCCCTGAGGGTACATCCACGCTCACCTTGAAGGCGCTGCTCCTGTTCACCTTCTCTATAAGGCTCCTGTATGGCTCTCTCACCTCGCCCCTGATCCCGGTGCCGAGAAGTGCATCCACAATTATCTCTGCATTCAGGCTACCGGTTCTGCGCCTTACCTTAACACCCTTCCTTCGCAGTCTCTTCAAGTTCAGCTTTGCAGCGCTGCTCTTCGGTTCGTCCACCAGGAGCACGCTCACCTCAGCCCCACTCTCTGCCAGATAGCGCGCCGCCACAAGACCATCACCTCCGTTGTTGCCAGGGCCGCAGAGCACCAGCACACGTTTGCCGTCCACGGGTATCCTCTCACACAGCACATCCGCCACCGCTTTGCCGGCGTTCTCCATCAGCTCCTCCACACCCACGCCGTGCCAGGTGCTGTTGATGTCCAGTACTCTTAACTCCTCTGCGGTGAGCATCTTCAATCCCTCATAAGCCTCATCAGCTCGAGGGTGCGGAGCAGGTCGGTCTTGGATATAATCCCAATAAGCCTCCCCTCATCCACAACCAGGAGCCTGCCAACTCCAGCACGCGCCATTCTCATAAATGCCTCCGAGGCCTCCTCTTCGGGGCTTATGGTAAGCAACCTCTTTGTCATAACCTCACCCACACGTGTTGAGGGCCACTTCTCCCTGGGAACCCTTGACAGGTCGCTGAAGGTTATTATTCCCACGAGTCTGCCATCCCTCACCACGGGATATCCCATGTGCTTCTTAGAGAACATAATCTCTGCAAACTCTTCCAGAGTTATGTCTTCATCAACCGCCACAACATCGGCGCTCATGAGGTCCCTCACCTTGAGTCCTGAAAGCATGAGGTGGACTTTTGAGACCTCACCCTCCTGAGTTGCGCCGATGTAGACGAAGAAGGCAATAAAAATCAGCCATAGATTTGGCATAAAGGCCCCAAGCAGGGCCATGAATATGGCTATCATTCTGGCTATGCCGGTGGCTATTTCTGTGGCAGCCGAAAAGCCCAGTCTGAAGGCCAGAAGAGAGCGCAGCACACGGCCTCCGTCCATGGGGAGAGCCGGAATGAAGAGGTTGAATGCTCCCAGAAGCAGGTTGATTTTAAAGAACAGAGAAAGCAGGTCCACCGGTTCTGCGATTCTCATATCAAAGAAGGGGAATATTCTCCCGGCCTCTCCGATGGCTGCAAGCAACAGCAGCGTAACAGCTGCCACAGCGAAATTGAATCCGGGGCCTGCAATTGCTATTGCCAGCTCCTTCCGCGGATTTCTGGGAATCTCCTCCATTGCAGCAATACCGCCGAAGGGCAGCAGGGTTATCTTTGATATCTTTACTCCATAACGCATTGCCACCAGGGAGTGGCTCAGCTCATGCAGCGTAACAGTGGCAAAGAGCATGACTATGTATATAAAAGGCCCGGGATTAAGTGTAATAAGACTGTATACAAGAAAAAAGAGCAGGAGCAGTAGAAAGGATACATGGAGCTCCAGGGGGATGCCGAAAATGCTGCTTATCCTGTAATTGTCCTTCATGGGGATTTCACCAGCCACTTTTTATTAATTAAACAATCATTAGCTTTATATATGCATCGCCAGAAATTAAACTCGAGGTGGTCTCATTGGTCTCAAGGCTGAGCGAAATTACCGGCAAGGAGGTTTTCACAGAGGATGGTGCTCACGTTGGCAGTGTGGATGATGTGGTGATTGACCCGGAGACAGGAAAGGTGACCGGAATACTCGTGGGGAATGTGGAGGAAAGCTTCTGGAAGCGGCTGGGAACGGAGAAGTCCAGGGGCGTGAATGTGCCCTACAGGGCTGTGAAGTCGGTGGGGGACATAGTTATTCTCAGGAACATCGTGTACTCAGCCAGGGCTGCGTCGCCTTAGAGGCGCCGGTAGAGTTCCTTCAGTATCCTCCCGTGCACAATAAGCCCGAGAAATTTTCCGTTTTCCACCACTGGGAGGCGCTCTATCCTGTTTTTTATCATAAGCCCGAGCACCTCCTTTAGTGGAGTATCCCTGTCCACCACAATCAGCCGCTTTGTCATCAGGTCGCGCACAGGGAGGGAGCCAACCTGGAAGGTCTTTGCCAGCATTATGTCGCGCTGGGTTACTATACCCAGGATTCTGTCACCCTCCACCACGGGCAGGCTCCCCACACTGGAGCGCGTCATTATTAAGTCGGCCAGCGCCACTTTTTCGTCCGGTGAAATTGTTATCACCTTATCCGCAGGAAGCATTATGTCTCCTGCCTTCAGCTCTGAAAGTTCCCCCGCTGCCAACTCAGAACATCCCCCTGTCCTCTCCTGTCTTCATCACAAGCACAGGTATCTCGGAGCGGTGCACAACCTCCCTGGAAACGCTGCCCAGCATAAACTTGCTTATACCCCTGCCGTAGGAGGCCAGGACCACGAGGTTGTAACCTCCCTCCTCTATCTCCTTCAGTATCTCATCTGCGGCACGCCCACGACGCACTTTGGTTTTCGCTTCTATTCCATACTTCCTGAGAATCTTCACACCCTCCTCCAGGGACCTCTTCACAGCCTTGGGCATGCCAAGCTTTCTCAGCCTGTGGATGTCGTCCCTGAACACTTCGAAGTACTCATTGTACTCTGCGTACTCCTCCTCAAAGTTGGGAATTACCCTGAGGATTGTGACCTCGGGGGAGGTATGGCGGAGCAGGTACCCCGCCTGCTCTATTGCTTCTTCTGCAAATCTGGAACCGTCTGTGCACATCAGCACTTTTATCTCTCTTCCCCCTTTTAACTATTATTACACGGATATATCTTAAAAAATTTTGGGCCTGCACAGTACCTGCGCGCCCGCGAACTGCGCACAATCATATAAATTTTTTTTACAAAACAGGGGACAAATATCACAAAATTTTATAATTTAATATCTTTATTCAGGTTATCTTTTTTCTTAATTCTGAATTAGCAGCAGCATGTCGTGATGGACGAATCCGCACCGCAACAAGAAAGCATTGCATAAAACTGTGAGTAAGTCTGTCCGGAATTTCCTTTAAAAGGTGGATGCCGTTGCAGAGCGGAGAGAATGACATGAAAAATGGTATTTCTCTACAGCAAATTCTTTCCGAGTGTGCACTGGACAACAGGCTGGCTGTGCTTGGCCTTATGAACGAGGTTCCCGTCAGCGTTGCAGATGTGCGCCGGGCTCTCATAAAGGCGGGAGCCGAGAAGTCCTTTGCCACTGTGAAGCGCTATCTGGATTCTCTTAAAAAGATAGGGCTGGTGGACGAAAAGGCGGGCAGATACCGGCTCACAAATCTGGGCTTCTACATATCCAGAAGCTTTCAGGACATAGCTCAGAACATCAGCGCAATAAACACCAGGGTTGAGCCGCTGAACAGGGTGAGCATCTCCTACCTTCCGAAAAGATTCATCCACGGTCTGAAACTGCTGAACAGTGCCAGGTTTATTAAAGACCCCTTCTCACTGATAACAGAGCTTCTGATGCGCATCCAGCAGGCGGAGGAAAGCATTGACATGCTTGCCGACAGACCGTCGTATCAGTTTTTCGAGCTGGTTGGCAACAAGGTGCTTCAGGGGGTGCAATATCGCGGCATATGCAGCACGGGATATGCGGAGGTGAGGCAGAAGTACGCCGCGCAGTTTGTGAGCAGCCATGGGCTGAGCGGTGCCCGGCTCAGGAGCTTCAGGGAAAACTTCCGGATGAAAGAGCATCCCGAAGTTCTTATGCATGCAATCGTTGTGGACAGCAGGATAGCCGGAATAAACTTCCCCTACAGAGGTGGCGGCTCCAACCTGGACAGCGGTTTCATGTCCGGCGAGCCGGAGTTTGTGGAGTGGGTTGGGGAGATAATAAACTACTTCTGGGACAGGGGCACATTCCTTGAATTCTGAGGTGTCCGGGACACTGAGGCGGCTTTCGGAATGTGAAACAAAGTTTCGAGTCATGGAACATTCTTATGATACATATCATCTTATTTTTGGTTGTATTACAAAGTAACGCATTTTAAAACATATTAAACGTAAAATATAAAAAATCTGTGCTTATTTTATCAATTTATTCCGCATCAGCTCATGAGGTGTATTTGAAATGGCGATGGCATCCATCACAAGGAGTGGGTCTTTATTGCGGGTTCTGGGGCTTATGCTTGTGTTAACTCTGCTGCCGGCGGTGCATGCCGCAACTGCTGTGAACTCATGCACAGTTATAAGCTCTCCCGGCTATTATGTGCTGAACACCAGCATAATAAACAGCACCGCCAAGGTGTGCATAAACATAAGCTCGAGCAATGTGGTCTTCGACGGCGCGGGCAGGGTAATAGACGGTGTGGACAACAGCTCCTACACCTACGGCATCTATGTGCCCGTGATTTCAGGAGTCGCCTTCACCAACATTACAGTTAAGAACGTCACCCTCACCGACTGGTACGGAGGAATTTACTTCACAGCCGGAAAAGGAGCGGTTGCCGGGGTAACGGCAAGCTCCAACATCTATTCGGGGATTCAGGTTGATGGTCAGGACAACACAATTACCGGCAGCAACGCCTCTTTCAACAGTTACGGTATTATCACCGGAAGCAGAAACAATCTGAGCGACAACCTCATAGAGGGCAACAACCATGGAATTTATATTTCCGGTAGAAATAATACGATAATAAACAACCGGATTCTCAATTCAAAAATAAACGGAATTTATATATACCGTTCCACGGCCAGCGGTAACATAATCTCAGGTAATGTCATAGAAAACAGCGGCAGTTATGGGATATACTTCGTTTTAGCTCCCGCTGACAACCTGATTTACAACAACAAATTCAACAACACCGCCAACATCCACTTCTATCAGACTGTGTCCACAAATAAGTGGAACACAAGCCTGAGGGCAGGCGGTAACATAGTTGGGGGGCCTTTCATCGGTGGCAACTACTGGGGCTCTCCCAGCGGCACCGGCCACAGTGACAGCTGCACCGATGCAGACCACGACGGAATCTGTGACTCCACCTACACAATCAACTCCACCAACATCGACTACCTGCCCCTGTCCACACCTCCACCTGTAAACAACATAAGCACCTGCGCTGCACTGAGCTCTCCCGGCTATTATGTGCTGAACACCAGCATAATAAACAGCACCACCACGGCGTGCATAAACATAACCTCGAGCAATGTGGTCTTTGACGGCGCGGGCATGGTAATAGACGGTGTGGACACCCTGGGGACCTCCGGAGTCTATGTGAACAACGCCACCACGACGCTGGTGAATGTGAAGGTGATAAATCTCAGACTTACTGACTGGGGGAACTCCGGAATTCGTTTCAACCAGGTAAACAGCAGTCTGGTAGAGAACACCACCATCGTTTCCAGTACAACAGGGATATACATTCAGAACTCAAAGGTCAACTCAATCAGAGGCAATAATGCCAGCCAGAACACCGGCACAGGAATCTTCCTGGTGAGCTCTGATGCCAACACCGTGGAGAACAACTTTGCATCTGGCAATTCACAGGACGGCATAGCCATAGGCGGTCTCAACAATGTGGTTAGGTACAACACCCTCAGGGATAATCTGGACGATGGCATTGACCTCACCGATGCCATAGGCAGTGTTGTAAAGGGCAACACAATAATAAACTCCGCAAACATCGGCATCTACCTCCTGCGCTCCAGCTCGACGCAGGCGCTTATGAACCGGATAAGCTCAGGCACAGATGGCATATTTGTCGAGAGGTCGAACAGCGTGGAGGTTGCCGGGAATCAGATAACCCTCGCCTCCCGATACGCCATAATTTCACTCAGGTCCAACAGCACCAGCATAGAGAACAACACGGTCAACAGAAGCTACGACGGCATTGTCATCGACGCCAGCAGCTACGCCAGGATTTTCAACAACACCCTTTCAGAGAACGAATTCGGTATATGGTCTGTCAACTCCAACCTGAGCTCAGTTCTGAACAATACCATAACCGGGAGCAACTCAACAGGCGTCTATCTCCAGAATGTGAACGACACAACAGTGGATGACAACATCATAAAGGACACTATAAACGTCTCCGGCATTCTGCTTGAGACCTCCAGAGGCAACCAGATACGCTACAACACTCTGGTAAACAACACCCTGGCGGGTGTTCATCTGAACATGAGCAGTGTGAGCAACACCCTCAGCGGCAACAACCTTACCTCCAACACCTATGGCGTAATTCTGGAGTCATCGAACAGCAACCTGCTTTCCGGGAATGTTATAAGCACCAGCTTAAACCAGGGCATATACCTGCAGTCGTCCAACCTCACCAACATCAGCCACAACACCCTGAGCGGCAATTTGTGGGGTATCCTCATGGACAGGTCCAGAGACAATCTTATCAGCGGAAACACAATAAGCTCCAGCAGAAAGTACGGTGTGGAGATTGTGCGCTCCACCAACGTCACCCTTTCCGGGAACACAGTTTCGGGGAGCTACAGGCATGGTATTGTGCTGGACGCCTCCAATCAGAACCAGATTTACACCAACCGCATCGCAGGGAACAACTACAGCGGGGTCTACATCTACAGCTCCCTGCTGAACTCCGTAAAGGGTAACAACGCCACCGCCAACAACAGGAGCGGAATACATCTGGAAAATTCCAACTTTTCCACAATTGAGGACAACCACGCCGGCTCCAACGGGGACTACGGAGTCCTGCTGCACAGGTCAGAGAACAACATCATAATCAACGTCACCGCCAGCAGCAACTCCAAGATGGGCATCTACCTCAACTACTCCGGCGGCAACAACATCTCAGACAGCAGAATAAGCTCGAGCTACATCGGAGCATACTTCCTCTCCTCCAGCAACAACAGGCTTGTCAGGTCCACCATCGAGGCAAACCCGGGCGGTGGTATCAGAATCAGTTCCAGTAGCAAGAGCAATACGCTGCAGAACGTCACAGTAAAACACTCCGGCAGCGGGGTCCTGATAGACAGCTCCGACAGCAATGTGCTGAACCGGGTTGCACTGATTCAGAACAGCATTGACTTCAGGGCATCCTTCGCCCCGAATACACGCGTGGCAGAGACATCAATTGGAGGGGTGAAGCTCAACCTCAGCTTCACCGGGGATATAATTATAAACGCCACCTCATCGCCGGCCCTGGAGCCTGCGGGCTACAGGAGCCTGGGCAAGTATCTGAACATCACCAACACCAGCAGCGCCTGGGTGTACATCAACTTCAGCTACACCCCCTCGGACATCAGCAGTGCCGGTGTAAATGAGAGCACCCTGCGCATATGGCGGTACAACGGCACCGGCTGGGAGCCAGTCCCGGGTACAAACGCGGTTAACACTGCCGGCAGGTATGTGCACTCCAACCTCACCCGCTTCAGCGTTTTTGCCCCCATGGGTGTTGACATATCCCCGCCGGTGATAACCGGCGTCAAGGTGTCCTCTGTTACTCAGAGCAGTGCCGTAGTCAGCTGGCAGACAGACGAACCTGCTGGCAGCCTTGTGCTCTACGGCACCTCCTCCGGGAAGTACTCCTGGAGCGTCGGCAACACCACTCCAAAAACAGCCCACACCCTCAAACTGACGGGGCTCAGCTCTGGAACCAGGTACTACTTTGTGGTAAACAGCACCGACAGAGCTGGCCACTCCAACCAGAGCGCTGAATTCAGCTTTACCACAGCCAGCCCGCCACCTTCAGCAGGCGGCGGTGGCGGCGGTGCGCCGAAGAATACCGTGGAGATTCCCAGAATAAAGGCAGGCGAAAGCTATGTGGCAGTTTTCAACCGGAAGTATGTGCCCCACATCTCCAGTATAGAAGTCTTCGCCGCCCGGGACCAGCACTATGCAAAGGTCAGAGTCAGCACCTACTCAAAGAAGCCGGACTGGGTGATTTTCGATCCCGCACCAGGCAGACTCTACAGTTACTTACTGATAAAGTACAGCAAGCCCGGCACCTATGTAAAGAAAGCCAGTATAACCTTCCTGGTGAAGGAGGCCTGGCTCAGGGACAACGACATCGACCCGTCAACGGTGGCAATGTACCGCCTGAATGAAAACAAGAAATGGGAGAAGCTGACCACCAGACCTGAAAAGGTGGAGAACGGAACCTTCTACTACACCGCGGAAACACCGGGCTTCAGCTGGTTTGCCATCACCGGCAGGGAGAACTCGGGTTTCAGGGATATATTCGCCCAGGTGGAGGAGGTGGCGAGCCCTCCGCCATCAGCTGCCCCGGCGCCTGAGGAGAAACCTCCCGCACCGGTTTCCCCGCAGGAACAGCCGGAGACCTCTCCACCTGTAAAGAAGGTGCCAGAGCCCGAAAAGAAGCCGGAGCCAGCTCCGGAAGAACCACAGCCCTCTGAGCCCGCTGAGAAAAAGGGTATCTGCGGTCCAACCTTTGTGGCACTCATAGCGGTGCTGCCGCTGCTGCTACTGGGAAGGAGGCCGGAGCAATAGCCTCCTTCCCCTTCTTTTATTTCTGCCGCAACTAAAAAAGGCTGCTACTCACCGTCCCCTATTCTCCCGCGCAGCATCTCCAGAACTTTTGCGGGGTCTGCCCTGCCGCGTGTCTTGCGCATAACCTGCCCCACCAGAAAGTTCAGGGCCTCCTTCTTGCCAGAGAGGTAGTCCTCAACCGCCTTGGGATTCTCCTCAATAGCCTCCTCACAGGCCTTTGCCACAGCCTCCTCGTCGCGCAGCTTCTTCAATCCAAGCTCCTCTATTATCTTCCTGGGCGAGGTGCGCCTCTCAGGCAGTAGCTCCATCACCTTCTTCGCTGTCTTGAGCGTAATCTCGTCGCTGAGCACCATCTGGAGTAGCTCTATGAGCTGGGCGGGCGTGATTCCGCTCTGTCTGAAGGTTATGCCATTGTACTCCAGGACGCGCTTCACCTCGTCACGGATCCAGCTTGCCGCAAACTGCGCCGGGATTACCTTTGCCACCTCCTCAAAGGCGTCAGCCAGCTCAAGCTCACTCGCTATGATCTTCGCATCGTCAGCTTTAATACCGTACTGCTGGATGAAGCGCCTCTCCTTGATGTGGGGCGCCTCTGGAAGTGTTTCCCTGACCCTGTCTATCATCTCCTGGGTTATGAGCAGGGGCGGTATGTCGGGGTCGGGAATATAGCGGTAGTCTTCGGCCTCCTCCTTTGTGCGCATGGCGCGGGTAATCATCTGTGCCTCAAGATAGGCGCGGGTCTCCCGCTTCACCACCCTCCCCCTTCTCATCAAATTCTTCTGCCTGGTTATTTCAAACTTAAGCGCGCGGTAGGCGCCCCGGATGCTGTTTATGTTCTTAATCTCAACCCTCGCCCCGCCCTCGATGCTCACATTTGTGTCCACGCGCATGGTTCCGCCCTCTTCGCGCACCCGCCGGGTGTAGCGCAGCACCTTTACCAGCTCCTTCAGAAACTCCCTTGCCTCCTCCGGCGAGTGCATATCTGGTGCGGTGACTATCTCCACAAGAGGCACGCCGGAGCGGTTGAAGTCCACCCTTCCTGTGGAGGGGTCGTACTTTCCCGGGTCCTCCTCCAGGTGAACCTCCCATATCCGCACGCCTGCCAGCTCGCCGTCCTTGCCTATGGGCATGGAGGTGCGCTGGTAGCCCGAGGGCAGGTCGGGATAGTCGTAGTGCTTCCTCAGGATGTATATGGGCTCCCTCACAATCCTGCAGTTGAGCATCAGCGCTATGGCGAGGGCGCCCTCGAGGGCTTCCCTGTTCACAGGCATGGGCTTTGCTCCGGGCAATCCCAGGCAGACCTCGCACACGTTGGCATTCGGCTCTGCCTCCCGGTAGTCGGTGGGAGTTTTGCAGAAGAGCTTTGTGCGCGTTGCCAGCTGCTCGTGGATCTCGAAGCCTATGGTTACCCTCATTCTCCTCCCTCGAGCGCATACATGGCGTTGAGTATCTTCTGCTCCTCCAGGGGCCCTGCCTGGAGCTGCAGTCCAACGGGTATGCCCCTGACCTCGCCTGCCTTAATCACACCAGCGGGTATGCCCGCCAGGTTCGCGGGCACAGTGAGCAGGTCGTAGGCGTACATCTCCAGAGGTGTTAAACTCTCGCCAAGGCGGTGGGGCAGCTTGGGCGTCGTCGGGCCCGCGATGAGGTCAACGCTGCGCAAAACTTCAAGCATCTCCCTCTTGATTAAGGAGCGGAACTGCAGCGCGCGGCGGTAGTACCTGCCCGAGTACTCCTTTCTGCTTATGTAGCGCCCCAGCATTATCCTGCGCAGCACCTCCTCGCCGCACACCTCCTCGATGCGGTATCCGTAGCGGCGACCGTCGTAGCGCCTCGTGGCAGAGAAGAACTCAACAAAGACGGTGAGGTAGTAGGTGGGCAGCGCCTTTTCCAGGCTGGGGAGCTCCACCTCAACCACACTCGCACCCTGGGCCTCAAGCTTTGACAGGGCATGCTTCACTTCCCGGATAATCTCGCCCGCGGTGTACTCCTCAAACTCCCTGGCAAAGCCTATTTTCATACCCGAGAGGTCTGCGCTGAGCTGCGAAGAGTAGCTTTCACCCCTTGCTCTTATCGTAGTCGCCTCTCTATCGCTGTGCCCGGCGATGACCTCAAGCAGCAGTGCGGCGGAGCGCACATCCCTCGCAAGAGGTCCTATCTGGTCCAGGCTCATGGCAAGGTCTATTAAGCCATGCCTCGGCACAAGCCCGTAGGTGGGCTTCACGCCCACCACACCGCAGTGCGAGGCCGGGTTGCGTATGCTCCCGCCGGTGTCGCTGCCCAGGGCGAGGTCAGCAAACTTCGCGGCAACCGCGGCGGCGCTCCCGGAAGAGGAGCCCCCGGGTATCCTGCCTCTGGCAGAGGGGTTCTGCGTTGCCCCGAAGTAGCTGGTCTCGCCGCTGCTTCCGCAGGCGAACTCGTCCATGTTGGTCATACCTATAATCACGCCATCCTCGCGGCGGATGCGCTCTATTACAGTGGCATCGTAGGGCGAGACGTAGTTCTCAAGCGTCTTTGAGGCGCAGGTGGCCCTGAGTCCGCGCACATTTATGTTGGACTTTACCGCTATCACCAAACCTGCGAGCTTCCCCGCTTCTCCCCGTCTGAGCTTTTCATCCACCCGGCGGGCTTCCTCCTCTGCGCGGGGATTGAGCTCTATGAAGGCGTTTACCTCGCTGTCGCGCTCCTCTATCGCCTCCAGGTAGCGCGCCACATTCTCCTGAGTGCTCACAGCACCGGTGCGCAGCTCTTCCATGCTCATCTACGCTACCCAGCCTCCTGTCTCTGCGATGTAGTAGCCCTCCTCATCCCTCTTTGGCGCTATCCCGAGCACAGCCTTCCTGAAGCCCCTTTTTACCTCGGGTTTGCTGTCGTCGCGGGTTATGTTTATCTCATCCACCACGTAGTAGGTCTCCTCCAGGTCTATCTCTCCCAGCGCCTCTGAGAGCTCCCTAAGTACGCGTTCCGCCTGGCGTTTAAGCTTCTCCTCCATGCTGGAACCTCTGCACAGTGTAATGCAAAAGAAGTATAAAAACTATGCGCCTCTCACCAGAACCACGCCGTCGTTGCTCTCTATATCCCGGGCGCTGAAGACCCTGCGCCTGTTCCCCCGCCTCACCAGGAATTCTCTAACCTCGCCCTCCTCGCCAAGGGTGACGCTCTCCACCCTGCCGTAGTAGTTGCCCTTCCTGTCGTACACCTCCTTGCCTATCATCTCATGCCTCACCCTTGTGAACTCCTCTTGTGAGAGCGCATAGCCGGGCGTCTCTTCCAGCTCCTCCACCGCCTCGAGTTCAAACTCCTCTCTCTCCAGCCCTTCCTCCCTCCTCAGGCGCCTCAGGTACTCCTTCGCCTCCGGCGGCTGACCACCAGTCTCCAGGATGCGGCCCAGATAGAGCAGAGCAACGCCGTTGGCGATGAGCACAACGCTGGGTATGAGCAGCATCAGTGAGGTGCTGCGTATCGCCTCGACGCTGAAGGGCGGGGAAACATCGGGAGTAAACAATCGCATGGCAAAGGAGTAGAACTTGATCGGAGCCAGAAGCGCTAAGACGCCGAGAATCAGATTGAGAACCCCAACCGCTTTTACCAGCCTCATCTCAAGTCCTCAAAATTTACTTCTTGCACTCTCACAATATAAAACTTCTTATTGCTCTCCCGGTGGGGGCTCCTGAACAGCGGCCCTCAGGGAGTTCTCAATCTTTTGAAGGGTCAGCTCCGGCCGGGTGTAGAAGCTCTCAACCCACCTGCGCACCTCATAGTTCTCCCTGATGTTGTTCGCCACCAGATAGTCCAGCACCAGCTTCCTCCGCTCAAGCTCATCGTTCACCTCGTCAACAGTAATACCCATCTGCTTTGCCAGCACCTGTTTCAGCTCACTGGGAGTGCCAGTGCTTTTAATTGCATCCTCCACGGGGTCGTACTCGTAAAGCCTGCTCAGGGCGATTGTACCCTCACGAAGACCGTCCACCTCAGTTACCTCCGTAATCCGTCTAACGGAGCCCCTGGAATCCCGCGTAAACCTGGCCTGCATCACAATCAGGTCAAGAGCGGGGATCATTATAAGCGGAACGTTCATGGGCTCGTTGGTAAGTCGTGTGATGCATTCCCTGGCGGAGTTGGCGTGCAGCGTGGCCATGGTACCGCTGTGCCCCGTGTTCATTGCGGTAAACAGGGTCTTCGCCTCCTCGCCGCGCACCTCGCCTATAATTATCCTGTCGGGGCGCATACGCAGTGTGTTCTTGAGCAGTGTATTCATGTCTATCTCCCCCCTGCCCTCTATGCTGGGTGGACGTACTTCAAACCTGACCAGGTGTTTTATGGGCAGCTGCAGTTCTGCGGTGTCCTCGATGGTGATAACGCGCTCCCTCTCCCGGATGAATATTGCAAGGGCGTTTAGCGTCGTGGTCTTTCCACTTCCGGTTCCTCCTGCAATCAGTATGTTCCTGGGTGCCACACCGAAGCCATCGACCATAAGCCACAGAAAGGCAGCCACCTCACTGCTGAGGGTGTTGAACTTTATGAGGTCCACTACTGTGAGGGGGTCCTTTTTGAACTTCCTTATTGTCAGTGTCGGGCCGTCCAGGGCGGGTGGACTCAGCGTGGCGTTAACACGGGAGCCGTCGGGAAGGCGGGCGTCCAGCAGCGGTGAGGAGGCATCTATTCGCCTTCCCACACTGCTGGCGATGCGCTGAATTATGTTCACTATCTCCTCCGGGTTCTGAAACACCACATTGGTCTCAAGCATACCATACTTCCTGTGAAAAACATAGACGGGTCGTTTGGGTCCTATAACCATTATCTCCTCTATATCGTCATCCTCCAGAAGAGGCTCAAGCAGTCCGTAGCCCACCATGTCATTCACAATAAGCTCCGCCAGCTTCTGCTTCTTCTCCGGCGGTATCTCCAGGTCCTCCCTCAGGCGTTCCATTATCTCCAGCACGGCAAAGAGCATGTGCTGCTTCATCTGCTCTTTCGTAAGCCCGCGCAGCTCAACCTTCGCCTCCCTGATAGCCGCATCCTTCACCTTCTTAAGAAACTTCATCTCTCTGGGCGTGAGAGTCGGCAGCTCTATTCTGTAGAAGTACCTGTCGCCCAGGTTTACAACCCGTGCGCTATTCTCTCCCATGCAGCACCACCCGCCTCACCCGCTCCCTGAGTTCATTCGGGTCAAAAGGCTTTGTAATATAGTCCGCCACACCTTCAACCGCCAGCCCCGAGAGCACCTCACTCGCCTCGCTGCGTATGCTGAAGATAATCACGGGCACCTTCTGTGCGCCTCTGAGCTTCTGGAACTTCTCCAGAAAGTCCCAGCCGTCCATATCAGGCATCATTATATCAAGGAGCACCACATCGGGCATCTCTTTCTTCACCAGCTCCAGCGCGTCACCTGCGCTCTCGGCAGTGAGAACCACAAACTCATCTTCCAGCAGCCGCTTTACCAGCCGCAGCATGTCCCTCTCGTCGTCAACCACCAGCACCTTTTTCATCCTTAAATCCTCCCGAAGGAAGCACCACAGTAAACCGGGACCCCTTACCCGGGCTGCTGCTTGCGTATATTTCTCCTCCGTGTGCCTCCACCACTATTCTGGCAACCGCCAGTCCCATTCCGGTTCCTCCATATCTCCGCCGCGCCGTGGCGTCCGCCTGATACAGGGGGTCGAAGATTTTTGGCATGACATCACCCGGGATTCCTATACCTGTATCACTCACCGTTATAAGCACATTTCCCCTGCCCCTGCGCACCTCTACCCTTATCTCTCCTCCCGGACGGTTGAACTTTATTGCGTTGTCCAGGATGTTGGAAAGCACGCTGGTGAGCCTCCTGAGGTCGCCCGCCACTTCACAATCCTCAATCTCCACCTCAAGCATGAGTCCTCTGCTTTTTATCTCATCCCTTTTCCTGTCGAGGGCTGCTTTGATGAGCTCTCTTACGGGGAAGGAGGACACCTGGAGCTTCAGCTTCTCCCTTGAGGCCTCTGCCACTGTGATGAGGTTGCCAATTATTACGTTCTGATTCTCCAGCGCCCTGATAACCCTGAGTATGTTCCTTCTGCGCTCTTCCTCATCTCTTTCGTCCAGCGCCAGCTCCGCAAATCCCTTTGCTATCGTCATGGGTGTGCGGAGCTCGTGACTGACGTTTGCGATTATGTCGCTTTTAAGCTGGTCAAGGGTCTTTAGTTCTCTGTACGCCTCCTCCAGCTTTTTAACAGCCTCCTGCTCATCCTCGAGAATGTTGAGCAGGGCACGCTGACTCTTCTCCAGCTCTCCGGCGTATCTGCCGAGCTCCTCCTGCGCCCTCTTAACGTCGGTTATCTCCCTGCCGTACACATTGGCAGCATCCTCAGAGACCGGAGAGATGGTGTATTCAAAATACCTGCCGCGGAAGCTGTGCTCCGCCTTCAGAACCCTTCCTGTATCGCAGGCTCTCATTGCCAGCCGGGTGATGTTTTCTGGCAGGAGCTTTGAGACCTCCCCGGGTGCGGGCACGTATTTCAGCACCGCTGGATTTCTGTAGAGAATCTCTCCGTTTCTGCCGACCATAAAAACAGGATTTGGATTCTTTTCCGGAAATAGAGAGAGCTCCCGCAGTCTTTTACGTGTCTCGTGGCCCCGCAGGACGTGCGACACAACTCCTGCCACGGATGCGATGAACTCCCGCTCCTCCGGCAGCCACTTACGCGCCTTTCCATGCTCGCAGCACAGCACGCCGAGAACTCTGCCGCCTGCTCTTACAGGCACGTTAATCAGGGCCTTGGCACCGGCTTCGGCTGGATATCTTCCGGCCAGCTTCTTCACCTCAGGGTCACCGGCTGCGTCCTCAGAGGCTACTGTTTTTCCCTCCCCAAGCGCCTTGAAGTACTCAGGAAAGCTGTCACACTCAAGCACATGGCTCTCAGCAAACCTGTCGTCTTCCCTCAGATACATAACCCGGCACACGAGCTTTGACCCATCTTCACTGAAGACCCACACCCCTGCCCTGTCCACTCCCAGGCAGGCAGCAGTTCGCCTGACAATCCTCTGAAGCCTCTCTCCGGTCGCGCCGGCCTCTTCATTAAACTCTCTCAGCGCATCTCCAAACCTTTTGAGCCTCTGCAATCTGTATTCAATTTCATTCCGCATCCGCAGATGCTCCACTCCGGAGGATACATCTCCGGCCAGCTGCTCAAAGAACTCCCGTCCTGAACCGGAGAAGAATTCGGGTTCTGAAGAGCAGAATGCAAATGCCACGGCGGTATCTTCAGTTATGTACACCGGAACTGCAGCGCAGCGGAGCCTGGAGTCCTCCTCCTGAGGCTCCACAACCGCCTTTCCCTTCTGCACAGCTGCAATAGCCGCAGGGATGCCCGCACGGATATGGGCCGGGGACCCCCCGTGGAAGAACAGGGGCTTCACGCGCCTTCCCATTACCCTGCCGGCCCACGCAAACTCAAGTCCTGCCCTCTGCACCGCAATTCTGCACACCCTCTCCAGCAGCTCATCCACACTCCCGGCACGTACAGCCGCCCGGTTTACCTCTACGAGGGTCCCGTACATCCTTCTAAGCCTTTCCACCTCATCCTTCGGGGCTTTCTTCATCCTGTGTGCACATCCTCCTCAGTCTTTCAATCTCCTTCCTCAGTCTCCGGTTCTCCTCTTTAAGCTCCGCCATTCGCAGCTCTCTATCAACAGTAACCTTTCTCCACCTCTCCAGCTCTTCCAGCCTCTTTTCAAGCTCCCGTACCCTGCTCTGCCAGATACTCACATCCCTGGCGACCTCAACCACCGCAATTATTCTACCCTCTTCATCGGCAATGCCGGAGGCGGAGACCTCCACCTCCATCCAGCCGTCATCACCGCTTCTGTGTCTGTGAATCGCTCCGGTAACCACCTCGCCCCGCAGCACCTTCTCAATGGTACACTCGCCAGGGTCACACCACCCGCTGCGTCCGTGGATTGCGCTGTAGCACTTTCTCCCCGCCAGCTCACCTGAGCTCACGCCCAGAGCTCTCTGTGCCGCAGGGTTGGCATGGAGTATGGAGCCATCGGGTGCAAGAAGGAATATGGTGTCCGCTGCCGCTTCGAAGATTCTTCTGAAGAGCGTCCCGCTCTCCTCTTCCCGGCCCCTGCGGCTTTCGAGAGACTGTGCCTGGCTGAAGATTACCAGCTTAATAAAACTCATGAGATACATCAGAATCTCCTGTCCACTTCTGCGCCTCACAGCATAAAAAATAAGTTCCACAAGCCTTGCGAAGTCTGCGGGGAGCAGAAAGGTCGTTTCAGTCGTAACAGCCCTGCTTCTCACCCTCAGCAGCTCTTCCATCTTCTCCGCAAGATTTCCGAAATCCGGATGCTCTGATACATCCCCGGAATTCCTCAGCTCTGCCAGGACGATTTCTCTCAATTTCCTCACATTCTCCATATCTTTATCGGTTATCTCAATTCCTGCAAACTCCCCCCGCTCGACTGTGCTATTCTCTTTCTCTGCCATCCTGAGACGCTTTCAGCAGTTCTACCTCTTCTCTGAGTTTTTTGAGCTCTTTTCTTAGGTTTCTAATTTCAATATCTTTTTTTATCCCGGTTCTCAGCCAGCGCTCCATCTCCGCAAGCCTCTCCCGGTAGTTTCTGTACCTTCCACCTGTCATTTTCCCCTCTTCAAACCACTCCATGAGCTCCCTTATGCTGTTGAGAAGCTCTACATCCTCCTCGGGAAGCTCCACCTCATCCTCTCTGCGGCGGGTGTACACCTCCCTTCTACCTGAGAGCACCTCCTTCATGGTGGGCACAGGGCCGCACCGCTTTTTGATGAGCTGAACCGCTATGAAGGAGAAGGCGGCCACCGCAAAGGCGAGATATCCGATAAACCAGGGTTCCAGCAGTCCGTGCCCGGTGGTTATGAGCTTCACAGGGAGCAGAAGTATAAGTCCAACCACCACGGCCACCGCTATCCAGAAGAGGCGCCAGTTCTTACTTCTATCAGCCTCACATGCCTGAGCTTTGCCAGTTTCAAAATCAGAGGAACTTACCATCCCAATCCCCACATGCACACAAGGAATCCTCTTTTCCTTTCCCTTTATTTATTTTATTGCCATCAAATACTTTAAATACTTTTTGTTGAAATTTTCTTCAAGCTCCCGGCACAGCCCTTCCACCTCTCCAAAAACTTTTTTAATGGTAGCGCAGTAAGGAGCATAGGAGATTTTTACAGGATCACCCTGACGGAGGAATATTATTGGCAAGGGCTATTAAGAGGCGCAGGATAGACACCTGGAAGACCAAGAGGTGGTACGACATCCTTGCTCCGAAGATGTTCGGTGAGGTGAAGGTGGGCGAAACCATAGCGAGCAGCCCTGAGCAGCTTATCGGGCGCGTTATTGAGACCACCATGAAGGAAATAAGCGGGGACTTCACAAAGCAGCATATAAAGCTCAGGTTTCAGATAGTGGATGTGCGCGGGAGCAACGCCTACACCCGCTTCAAGGGGCAGAGCCTTTCCCGTGAGTACATGCGCAGCCAGATAAGGAGGAAGAGCACCCGTGTTGAGGGGATAGTGGACGTTACAACGAAGGACGGGCACAGGCTCAGGATACGCGTCATAGCCCTGGCCTTCGGGAGGGCCCAGACTTCGCAGGAGCGGGCGATACGCAGGATTCTCGTGGACATGATTCGGGAGGCTGCTGAGAGCAGGGACCTCGATGCCTTTGTGCAGGAAGTTGTGGCGGGCAAAATCTCTGCCAGCATGTACAGAGAAGCGAGCAGGATATATCCCCTGAAGCGGGTGGAGGTAAGGAAGATAAAGGTGCTCAGGTACCCGGAGGAAGCGCCCCAGGCAGTCGTCGCTGCTGCAGAAGGAGAGGCGTAGAGGAAACCTCCTCCGCGGAGGTTTATGGATATGTATCTCCCCCTGCTGGTGTGCCTTGTTGCAGGAGCTATCATATACTGGAAGGGGGTTCTGGATGCCAGAGGAACAGCACTGGCGGTGCTCATGGGGGCGTTTGTATATTTTTCAGCAGGCTTTGCCTGGCTTTTGCTTCTGCTCAGCTTTCTCCTTCTCGGCTTTGCGGCAACTCGCTACAGGTATGCGTACAAGAGGAAGCTCAATGTATCTGAGCCCGATGGTGGCCGGAGAAGGGTTATAAATGTACTTGCCAATGGAGCACTCCCGGCGGTGTTCGCCGGACTGTACTACGCTGGGGACAGCTCACCTTTTTTTGCAGCGGGCTACATAGCAAGTGTTGCCACTGTTACCGCGGACACGCTTTCTTCTGAGCTTGGCGTTCTCAGCAGGCGCAGGCCTGTGCTTATTACAACCCTGGAAAAGGTTCCCCACGGCACCAACGGCGGCATCACCCCGCTTGGCGAACTCGCCGGATTCGGAGGGGCGTTGCTGATAGGCCTGCTCGCCTTCGTCCTGGGTATTGCCCCGCTTGAGGCATGCCTTATTTCGGCGCTGGTGGGCGGCATAATAGGATTCAACTTCGACAGTCTGCTGGGCGCCACTCTGGAGCGGCGCGGAATGCTGAGCAACGCCGGCGTGAATCTCCTCTCAAGCTTTGCGGGCGGACTCTCGGGCGCGGGTGCGGCGCTCTTTCTGCTGCGTTAATTATTTATCCCCCCGCAGCGTAGCTTCTGGCGATGCGTGCGATTGAGAAGCTCAGGGATAAGCCGCTGGAGGAGCTTCTGCGCACAGCGTGGGAGCTCAGGAAGAAGAACTTTGAGGACGTGCTCTATGTGAGCGCACCCAGCGCCAAGCGCTATGAGGTGGCGAACTTCAGAAACTCTCCCGGAAGCTTTGTGAACGTCAGCGTCACAGGCAAAGCCTGCGAGCTTCGCTGCGAGCACTGCAGGGGAAAGCTTCTGGAGAGCATGCACCACGTGGCGAGCGGGGAGGAGCTGGTAGCTCTGGGCAGAAGGCTTGCGGAGCGGGGTGCAAGGGGAGTGCTCATAAGCGGGGGCGCAACCAGAGATGGACGCGTGCCCCTGCGCGACTTTTTGCCAGCGATGCGGAAGCTCAGGGAGATGGGGCTCAGGGTTATAGTGCACTCAGGCCTTGTGAGCGAAGAGGATGCGCTCGCGCTCAGGCGGGCTGGCGTGGAGCAGGTGCTCCTGGACGTGATAGGCGACGAGGCGACTATAAGGGAGGTGTACCACCTGGACAGGGCGCCAGCTGACTACGCGAGGGCGCTTGAGAATTTAAGGCGTGCAGGCTTGAGCATAGCCCCGCACATCGTCGCCGGCTTATACCGCGGCGAGTTTCGCGGCGAGTACGAGGCGCTACGCATAATTACAAGAGCTGAGCCCGAGGTGATTGTGGTGGTGGTGCTCTCCCCGCTCTACGGCACGCCCTTCGAAGGCGTTGAGCCACCGCCTGCGGAGGAGGTTGCAAGGCTTGTGGCGGTTGCCAGGATTTTGAACCCCTCTGCAAAGCTGAACCTGGGCTGCGCCAAGCCGGCGGGGAGCAAGGCGGAGATTGAGGCCCTCGCCATAGACGCCGGGGTAAACACCATCGCCTATCCCACCGAGGAGGCGCTTGAATATGCGGAGAAGCGCGGACTTGAGCTGAGGTTCTCTGAGCTCTGCTGCACACTGGTGTGAGCCATGTCGGTGAAACTCTTCGACTTGGGCTTTATGTCCTGGAAGGAAACGCAGCTCATCTACCACGCGCTTGCGAGGCTCGGGGTTGAGGCGGTGGTGGTGCAGCGCACCCGCGAGTGCTACGCCTGCCTGGGATTATTCAACTCCCCCGGGGAGCTCGACCTGGGGTTCATGAGGAGGCGGGGCATACCCTACTTCAGGCGGGAGATAGGCGGGGGCATAGTTCTGCTGGACAGGGAGCAGCTCTTCTACCACGTGATTGTCCGCCGCGATGCTGAGCACACGCCTGTAAGAAATGAAACCTTCTACAGGAAGTTTCTCTCGCCGGTTATCGCAACCTACCGCGAGCTTGGCCTGGAGGCGCGCTACAAACCCGCGAACGACCTTGTGGTGGACGGGAGGAAGATCTCGGGCAACGGTGCAGGCTTAATAGGCGAGTGCAAGGTGCTGAGCGGCAGCATCCTCTTCGATTTTGACCGCGCGCTCATGAGCAGGGTGCTCCGCCTGCCAAGTGAGGTGATGCGGGCGAGGGCGGAGAGGCTGATGAGGGAGAGGCTGACCACGCTGAGGGAGCAGCTGGGCGACTTCTCCCCGCAGGAGGTTAAGCGCGCACTG
Organism: Candidatus Hydrothermarchaeota archaeon; assembly: GCA_015521565.1. Classification (GTDB taxonomy): domain Archaea; phylum Hydrothermarchaeota; class Hydrothermarchaeia; order Hydrothermarchaeales; family BMS3B; genus Pyrohabitans. The sequence continues at coordinate 44,429 of WANX01000002.1, read as the reverse complement.
ATAGGGAACTTCGAGGAGCTCTTCGGGGAACTCGAGGAGGCGAGGCTGACCCCAGAGATAGCACGGGAGATGCACCGCCTGGAGGGGAAGTACCTCTCCAGAGAGTGGCTCTTCATGCCCGGCAGGCGAGCGCGGGAGCTGAAAATCGCCGAGGGGTGCTACCTGGCCTTCGCAAGGGCTGGTGAGGTGGAGATAATCGCTGAGCGCAGTGAGGGCAGGCTGAGATGGGTAAGAGCCTGGAGAGGTAAAAGGAGGGTGAGGAAGCTCGAGGAGCGCCTTCTCGGCAGGGAGGCGAGCTACGAGAAAATCTTAAATATCCTTGCCGAGAGCTTAGAGTATAGCCCCCGCATTGAGGAGGCGGCCCGCAGCATTGCAGGAGGTAGCTGAATGGAGCTCAAGGCAGAGCAGGTTTTGAAGGTTGGCGAGTACGAGTTTCCCCTGGACAGGCTTTACTATAGAGGGAGGAATGCCCACATCTGGGTAAAGCGCGAGGGCGACACCCTGCTTCTCGGCATAGACGCCTTCCTCGCCGAGAGCGCAGGATACCTGAACTACCTCTCCGTCACCGCCGAGAGGCTCGAGAGGGGCGAGGCCTTCGCAAACATTGAGTCCGCGAAGTTTGTGAGCAAGCTCTACTCACCCGTGGCGGGGAGGGTGGTTGAGGTTAACCGCGAGGTGATGGAGAACCCCAGGCTGGTGAACCAGTCACCCTACGAGGCCTGGATAGTGAGGGTGAAGCCAAGCAGCGAGGCGGAGCTCAGCCACGAGGAGCTTCTGAGCGAGAGCGAGGAGATTAAGGCGTGGATTGAGCAGGAGATAGCAAGGCTGGAGGAAGAGTAGTGGAGAGCCCGGAGTATGTGCAGACCTCCACGGCGGCTGCTATTACGCTGAAGCTATTCCCGGGCAGGTTCTACCGCGGGGCAAGGCTCAAGGCTCTAAACCTGCTGCTCACCTACAGCGAGGGCTGCAGGGCGAGCTGCGCCTACTGCGGGCTGAGCAGGAAGCGCGTGCCCCTGAGCGGCAGGACCTTCATACGCGTGGACTGGCCCACCTTCGCGACGGACGAGGTTATCGCCAGGGCGAACACCTACGGCAAGCACCTGGAGAGGGTGTGCATCTCAATGGTCACGCACCCCCGCGCCTATCAGGATACGCTCACCCTGGTTAGGCGCTTCCGCGAGGAGACGCCTCTGGCTATCTCAACGTTAATCTCACCCACGCTCATGAAGAACAAGGAGATGCTTGCTGAGCTCAAACGCGCGGGCGCTGAGATGTGCGGCATCGCCGTGGACTGCGCTACCCCTGAGCTCTTCGATGCCCTCCGAGGGCGCGGCATGCAGGGCCCCCACCGCTGGGAGCACTACTGGCGCGTAATCGACTGGGCGGTGGAGAGCTTTGGAAGGTACAACGTCAGCGTCCACCTTATCGTCGGCCTGGGCGAGAGCGAGCGGGAGATGCTCGCCGCTGTGCAGCGCGCCTACGACGCGGGCGCGGAGGCTCACCTATTCGCCTTCTACCCCGAGCCGGGTTCTGTGATGCAGGAGCATGAAAGGCCGGGCATAGAGCAGTACCGCAGGGTTCAGCTCGCGCGGTACCTGATCCACCGCAACCTGGCGCGCTACGAGGACATGCGCTTCTCCACGCGCGGCGAGGTTGTGGACTTCGGGGTGAGCAGGCAGGTGCTGGAGGAGGTGATAGAAGAGGGGAAGGCCTTCATGACCTCCGGCTGCAGGGGCAGAGACGGCGAGGTGGCGTGCAACCGCCCCTACGGCAACGAGCGCCCGGGTGAGGTGCTCAGGAACTTCCCCTTCCTCCCGAGCGAAGAGGACAAGAGGCTCATCCGCCGGCATCTTGGCCTGGCGTAGCCCTTGCCTCTATAAGCTCCAGCAGCTCCCTCGCGCGGGCTATCTCCTCCACCTCGCGCAGGCTAACCGCCGCTATGCCGGAGATGTTCCTCGCCCTGCCGGAGCCGAGCAGGATAAAGGCGCGCTTCTCCACAGTAGCGGAGATGCTCCTCAGCAGCCTCGCACGCTCCTCCACATCGCGGGTGCGGCATTTTGCAAGCTTTGTGAGGAGCACCCTGCCCTCTCCCCTGGTAAGCGCCGAGAAGGGCGCCTTCCTCACGGGAAGCACCTCAAACCCCAGCCTGCACAGCCTCTTCAGCCTCGCAGGCGGAGCGGGGCTTTGCCCTGCGCCCGGCACGCGGAAGATATCCACCGGCTTTACCAGGGGTTCGCCGAGAACGCGCTCCAGCTTGAGCGCAGTTTCAAAGGTTGCGCCGGCCTCGCCTTCCTCGTACTTGTAAATCGCCTTGGCGGAGACTCCCACCAGCTTTGCAAGCGCGGGTCTGCTCAGCCCGTGGGCCTGCCTCAGCCTGCGAAGCTGCTCGCCATCTACGCTTGCGTAGTAGCCACCACGGTAGCACAGCAGCGCTGGGTGCTCGCCGGCAAGCGCCTGCTCAAGCGTGAGCTCGCTTACGCAGGCTATGCCGTGCCTGAGGTAGACCACACCATGCTGGAGCTCCTCCACGCCCCTGCGTCTGCCCACCACCACGGGCGCAGCTTCCAGAGTGGCGGCGACCCGCGATATCTCGCCCGCCTGCGTCTCGGTCAGGCTGTCTATGTTTCCCAGCACCTTCACAAGAAGCAGACGCTCTCCCCTGCGGGCGAAGAAGTCGAAGCAGGAGTTGCTAAGCACACACGCCTCGGAAAGCCTGTAGCCGTGATTCTCAAAAACTTCGGTAACCCTGAGGAACAGATTGAGCCTTTCTCGCATTTCCACCGCATCTCCTTTGCCCCTCCTCCTATAAATCGCTTACCCCGTTATCCTCGCGGGAATAGGACATGCTCCTCCACATCGGCATTGACGACACGGATTCGGCTAAGCATGGAATGTGCACCACCTACGTGGGTGCGGTGCTCAGCAGAAAGCTTGCGAAGGTAGGCGAGGTGGAAGAGGCAAAGCTGGTGCGCCTCAACCCCAACATTAAATACAAAACCAGGGGAAACGCCGCGGTTGCGCTCGCGCTCAGAACAAAGAAGGTTGCGGAGGCGAAGCGCATCACAAGGCGGGTGGTGGAGGAGCTCGCCTGCTTCGACGATAATAACACAAACCCCGGCGTCGTCTTCTACGAGGGCGAGCCCCCTGAGGACTTCTCCCGCTTCTACCGGCGAGCGCTTCATGAGGTTGTTGGGATTGACCAAGCCGAGAGCCTCCTCAGGGAGAGAGGAGCCGAGTACGTGAAGTACAAGCTGGGCAGGGGCATCGTGGGCGCGCTTGCAGCCATCGGAGCAGAGCTGAGCAGAGCCACCTACGAGTACATCGCCTACCGCGCAAGGGAGCGCTGGGGCACACCTCGTAACCTCGACACCGCTTCTGTGCTCGCCATGGACGCGCTTACCTTTCCGCTGACCTTCAACAACTACGACTACGCCGAGCGCCGCGTGCTTATCGCTCCGCACACCCCCTGCCCGGTGCTCTTCGGCATCCGGGGCACAAGCGCGCAGGTGGTGCAGGAGGCGGCGGAGCTGGTGCTCCCGGGGGAGGATATTGCCCTGAGCATGGTGTACAAAACCAACCAGGGCACCGATGCGCACCTCCAGGAGGTCTCCCGCATCGCCGAGGTGAGACCCTTCTCCTCCGTCATCCTCGCGGGAGAGGTGGCCTCTGCGCCAAGGGTTATTCAGGGGGGGCACGTGTTCTTCGAGCTCTGCGATGAGCACGGGGAGCAGATTACCTGCGCCGCCTACGAGCCGACTAAGGGCTTTCGCAATGTGGTGCGCGCATTAATTCCGGGAGACAGGGTGAGGGTATACGGGGGCGTGGACGAGAGCAGGACGATTAACCTGGAAAAGCTTGAGGTGCTCAGGCTCAAGAGAGAGAGGCTCGCAAATCCGCGCTGCACGCGCTGCGGAAGGCGCATGGAGAGCGCCGGCAAAGGCAGGGGCTACCGCTGCAAACGGTGCAGGACAGTGGCTAAAGAAAAGGTTGTGGAGGAGCTGGAGCGGAACATTCAGGAGAAGCTCTACTCTGTGCCTCCCATAGCCATGCGCCACCTCGCCAAGCCTCTGGTGCTGTGCATATAGCGTCTTCGGATTAAAATCTTGCGCTGGAGTCGGGAATTTTATCACAGCATGCTGCCCAGCATCACAAATATCCAGAGCAGAATGCCGATTAGCATAAAGACCACCCAGTCCCTCTCCCCCCTCTTTTTTATGGCTCCGCTGTAGCCCACAATCCCCGAGCACGCACCCAGAAACAGACCGGACACCACCGGAACGCCCTCAAAGGCGCCGAAGAGCGCCCCCGTCATAAAGAATACAAAGACCGGGATAAAGCCAACCAGAAATGAGATGGAGCTGCTCCCGCTCCTCAAGCCGTGGATGAAGGCCACCACCCCCGGTACCGGGAGGAGGAGAAGCAGAACCGCAACAGCCTGGGCAATGCTGCTCCCGGAGGTATGGGATATTGCGTAGGCCAGCCCAACGTAAACCGCCACCATAACAGCCGTAAGCGCTGCTGTCTCTCTCCTCTCCCGCATCCATGGACCTCCTTTATGTACTGATGTCATATGCTTTAGCAGAATATAAAAATTGCCTTACAGGTTGTGGGCGTGCTGTTTTGGGGTATTGAGGCCGGGTTTTGATAGTCCCTGGTTTCAGCTTCGTTTTATTGGAGTCTTACAGCCTGTACAGCTCCATCAGATAATCCTTTATAACTTTCAGCTCTGCTTCTACTCTCCATGTCCACTCTGCAAAATCTGACGATGCGGATAGGCTTTACTGTTCTTGGGATATTGCCTGCTTTGCGGTCATGAGCTTTACTAAAGCTGCTGGCGGGTGATGCAGAGTTTGGCAGTAAGCGTAGAAGGATGGCTTATCTTCAAGAAACATTAAGCGCGTCCATTCTGCATATCTATCTGGTCCTCCTTATCTTTCCATCTCTGATTTCAGCCACGTTCATAAAGAGCTCCCTGAAGCTGGAGAGCTCTCTCGCACTGTGCATTTCCCTGTTGATAAAGCAGATGAGGAACAGCCCCTCGTTGCTCAGGTGCTCCACTGTGCGGGAAACGAAGCGGTATGCATGCTCTGCGCCTATGGTTAGTATCACGCTCGAAAGCGGCTCAAAGACCAGCAGCGCACCCGCCGGCATTTCCTCAAACACTGCGCTGAAGTACTCCAGGTTGGAGATGGGAACCTCCTCTATGCCGGAGTCGCTTTCCGGAGGCTTCCCCCTGGTAGCCAGGTTTATTACCCTCACCCTGCCCTCCTGCATCAGCTCCGAGAACATTCTCCTGTACTTGGAGGTACGCGGCTGCATGCTCACCAGAAACACATCCCTGCCGTTGGCCACGTGTTCACTCACTATGCCTGCCACCACATCCTCCAGCTTTGTATCAGAGGAGTACTCAATAAGTGCAGACTCGCCAAAAATCACCTCTTCTTCTTCAGGTCCAAGCTTCTCCATTACAGGCTCTCGCTCCTCCAGTCCGCGTCTTTCCGGCGCCTCCTCCTGCGTTTCCTTCTCCCTCCGCGGTTTCTCAGCCCTTTCATCCACAGCCCGCTCCTCCAACGGCTCAAGAGGCACCGCAACCACATTCTCCGAGAAGAGGCTCACAGGTCTGGAGTAGCTTCTGTATCCTTCAGCCTCAACCTCGAGCAGGTACTCCCCCATCTCCAGAGAGTCGAAGTACGCCACACCAAGGTTGTTGGTCCTGGCTTCTCTGTGAAAATTCTTACCACTGAGCTTTACGAGGGCATCTCTGACGGGTGTTCCAAGCTCCCGCCGGCTCACCACCACACTCAGATCGCTGCTCCTGAGCCTCACAGCAAAGACCTCCCCCTGGTCCATGCTGATGTAGCGTCTGTGCTTCTCCGGGGCGATCCCTTCACCGTCTATCACAATCATATACTCACCCGGGATGAGTCCTTCAAATCTGCACCTGCCGCCGCTGTCGCTGATGCGTACCTCCTCCAAGCCTGTATCCATGTTGTGGAGAACCACCCTTGCACCCTCCACCGGGTTCTCCATCTCATCGGTTACCATCACAGTAAACCTGTGGCCGCGGTATGGCTCCTCCGGCTCCTCCGGAGAAAGCTCTGGCTCCTGATGCCGTCGTCTTTTCAGAAGCCCGGCAGCACCCGCCGCAACTCCGGCACCCCTGCGCAGCAGTAAAGCGAAGCCCGCCGCAACCCTCAGCAGAAGAAGGGGCAGCCCTCGCACAGGTCGGAGCAGATGAGCTGAAATCCCTGGCTTTCTCAATCTCCCCCCGAGAAGGCTGAGGTACATCAGCAGCGAGATGGCGACCACACCAGTCAGCACGGCGGTCTCAAAATTGGTATAAAATCCTGCGACCAGGATAAGAGAATACAGCAACAGCCTCTCAGACCTTGCACTGAGCCATTGTGCAAAACCTCCGAGCATTCTGTGCATCACTGCACCAGCAGCGAGGAGCAGAAAGAGGAGGAGGTACTCCCGCCTGGTAATCCAGGGCACAAACTGTGGAAGGTACATCGCCGCAGGCAGAAAGTACAGCGCTGTGAAGTAAACCGCAAAGTCCAGGAGTGAGTCGAGGGTGCGCTTCACCTCAGAAGCCTGGCTCATGCGGTGCAGCACCTCCCCTGAGAGGGCGCTCAGCAGCAGCAGCGCAATAAGGGCAAGCTTCAGCCATGATGAGTAGGGATTCAGGACAAGGGTGAAGTAGAGCAGCACGCATGCGAGCAGCGTTGTGGCTGTGGAAAAGGCGAGCACGGCCAAACTTCTCTCCGCGCCGTTCCTCTCCAGCAGGAACACCAGAGCCTTTGCCACCGGGGCCAATAGCACTCTCGCCAGCATGGTCTCAGTAATGTTTACTACGGGAAGGTGCAATATTAATCTATGCTTTCCTCCGGAGGTGCACAAAAGCGGGGGCTCCGCATCTTCGCCATGGACGTGGGTATGGGCACGCAGGACGTGCTGGTGTTCGACTCCTCCCGCAACCTGGAGAACAACCCCAAGCTGGTGCTGCCATCTCCAACGCGGATACTCGCAGCGCGGGTTGCAGGCGCCGAAGGCGACCTTCTCCTGACGGGGGAAACCATGGGCGGCGGACCCCTCGCCTTCGCAATAGGCGAGCATCTGCGCAGGGGCTACCGCGTGTTCATGACGCCGCGCGCTGCCATGAGTGTGCGCGACGACCTGGAGCAGGTCAGGGAGATGGGGGTCGAAGTCATCGACGAGAAAGAGGCGGATGGGCTCAACGGCGTCGTCAGGCTTCGCACCGGAGACATAGACTTTGAGCTCTTTCGAAGAGTACTCGAGCAGGTTGGGGAGCCCTTCAGCTTCCACTACTTTGCTGTGGCGGTGCAGGACCACGGCAGGGCGCCTGAGGGCAAGTCTGACCGCATCTTCAGGTTTGAGAAGATCGCAGAATTTGTGAGACAGCGCAGGCACATGCTCGACCTGGGCTACGAGTCGCCACCCGCCTACTACACCCGGATGTGCGCCGTCAGGCGGCAGATAGAGAGGGAAACCCGCGCAAAGCCCTTCATTGCCGACTCCAAAATCGCCGCCGTGGTGGGCGCTCTCCACGGCGTCGAGGAGCGCCCCGCCATATCCATAGACGTGGGCAACGGCCACACCCTCGTTGCCCTGGTGGACGAGGACAACCGCATCGCGGGCTTCATGGAGCACCACACGGCGCTGCTCAACAGGCAGAAGCTGGAGCGCCTCGTGGTGCGCTTCGCAGAAGGTAAGCTTACCAACGAGGAGGTTTACAGCGACTCTGGGCACGGGTGCGCAATACGCGAGGGCTTTGGTATGGAGCGGGTGAGGAGGATAATGGTCACCGGCCCGAACAGAGAGATGCTCCGCGACTCCTCGCTCAGGGTGGAGTTTGCCTCCCCCGCTGGGGATGTGATGATGACGGGTGCGGTGGGGCTTGTGGATATGGTGCTGCACAGGGTTTGAGCCAGCCTGAAACCTCAGGAGACCCGCCGGATTTTTTAACTTTCAACCACTCTCGAGACACCTGCCCTCTTCTCCACAAGCAGGAGTCTGTCCGCAGCCTGCTCGAACTCCTTGTCGTGGGTCACCACTATTGTTTGGGGTATTGAGGTGAGCCGCTTTATAATCTCCACCAGGTCCTGCCTGCGCTGGGCATCGAGGTGAATCGTGGGCTCGTCGAGCATTATCATCTCCAGCGCGGAGCCCGAGAGCGCTCTGGCAATGCCCAGCCTGAGTGCCAGCGCAAGGGCGATTCGCTCCCCGCCGCTCAGCATCTCGGCGCTCTCCTCTCCCAGGGGTCCGTATAGGGTTATGCTGAAGTCCTCGCTTATAGAAAGCTCGCTGTAGGGCAGGTTGAACTCCTCGAATATCTCCCTGGTGTAGAGCTCTATCAGGGGCAGAGCGCGCATCCGCAGCTCCCTCTGCAGGCTGTCCCGGTGAAAGAGTTTGCGGATTTTCTCCAGCAGAGAGACGAACCCCTGAAGCCTCTCCCTCTCCTCCAGCTTTTTCTGCAGGGAGGCCTGCCTTTTCCCAAGCTCCGCGATCTCCGCCTCAACACGCCTTACCGCCTCCTCACCGGCGCTTATGCTCTTCTCAAGCTGCGTCAGCCTTGCCGTAAGCTCCTCCCTTCTGCTGTGCAGCTCCCTGCGGAGCTCCTCCGAAACATCGCACCCCAGCTTACCTTTCAGTTCCTTCAGCGAGGCGGCAATCTCCTCCAGCTCCCCCTCTATCTCACTTAGCCTGAGCTTCAGCGCCTCCGCCTCGCCACCGTGTCTCCTCAGATAGCCCATTGCCTCTATGTACTCCCTGTACACCCCGGCAAGAAGGCGGCGCTCCTCCTCGACCCTTGCCATTTCCTCTGCCGCGGGTACCAGATGGCGGTGTTCCTCCTCCAGCTTCGCAAGCTCCTCCTCCAGCTTCTTTAGCTTCCTCTCCAGGCTCCTGCACTCCTCCTGCCTGGTACCAAGCATGGATAGCTCCCCGGCGATTCTGTTCACCTCCGCCAGCCTCCTCTCCAGATAGCCCAGCTCGGCTTTACCCTCCTCTGCCTCCCTCTCCAGAAGCTCCGCTCTGTGCAGCAGTTCCTGCATCCTCCGCCTGTACTCTGTGCTCAGCTCCTGCTTCCTCTCCTGGCTCAGCGGGCTCATGCACACAGGGCACGAGCCGCGCGCTGAAAGCAGCTCGTGCAGGGCGCGCTCCATCTCCCGGGCGGTGCCTCTGAGCTTCGCCGCCTCTCTGGTTGTTTCCTCAATCTTCTGCCTTATGCAGTCCCTCGTCTCCTCGAGTTCCCCAATTCTGAGCCGCAGCATCATCTGAAGATTATTATCCTGTGTCCCCCTGTCCGCATGTCCCATGGCCCTGGCCGCCGCCCCCAGGAGCTCCTCTACATGCCTCTTCGCCTCCTCCAGCTTCGTCCTGAGTTCTTTCTGCTCCCCTTTCCTGGTCCTGATAAGTGCCTGCACGGCGGAGAGCCTGTTCTCCTTCTCCCTGAGCTCCTGAAGTCTGCTTTCCAGCTGCTGGTACCTTTCACCCCCCTCCTTCAGTGTCTGCAGCCTTGCCGAGTAGCGGTTTATCCTGTCCAGCTTATCCTGCAGATGGCTTCGCTCCGTCTGCAGCATCCGCCTGTGCTGCTCAAGTTTGAGACCCCTCTCCACCAGCTCAATCCTCTCCTCCAGCTCCTTCAGGGAAGCCGTCACCTTATCTCTCGCATCTCTTGCATGCTCCAGAGAGCGCCTAAGATTCTTCACCTCATCCCGCCTTCTGGCAACATCCTCTGCGACGTTCTTCAGCTCCTCCTCCACCCCCGAAAGCGCCTCCAGGCGAATTCTGAACTCCCTGACCACCTCACGCATTCCCGTGTGCGCCCTCTCCAGGTCCTCTGTGCCCAGAAGCTTGCCTATCAACCTCTTCTTCTCTGCCGGCTCAAAGGAGAGCAGCGCGTCTATCTCCCCCTGGCGGATGTATATGGCGCTGGTGAACACCTCTGAATTTATTCCAAGGATGCGCTCAACCTCGCGGGTTACCCGTGCTTCACCCCTTGCGATGGGCACCTCCCGGCCGTCCCTGAGCTCATATAGGGCGCTTCCGGCGGCTCTTCCAGGGGTTCGCTTCCTCTCAACCCTGTACCTGCGCCCACCCACATGAAAAACCAGACTGACCTTCGCCAGCGCCGCGCCTCTGCGTATCAAGGCATCCAGGGGGTACCCCCTGCGGGAGTTCTTGAACAGGGCGAAATTCACCGCCTCCAGCAGGGTGCTCTTGCCGGAGCCGTTCTCCCCCACTATAACCGTAACTCCCTGGGTAAGCTTTATCCTGGTTTTGGCATGCGACCTGAAGTCCCACAGGGAAAGCTCCTCCACAATCATCTGAAGCCCTCCAGACGGAGCTGTTCACCCCCGGGGGAGTCTCTGGTCCACTCTGCGTCTCCCTCCCGCTCCAGAAACTCCCTGGCTGCTGCAAGTGCTGCCTCCACATCGCCAGCGGCGAGCCGCCGGAACAGCTCCACCGCCAGCTCCTGCTCTCCGCTGGAGTGGTCCTTCATGCTCTCCCTGATGAGCTGCTCAACACTTATCCTCTCCCCGCTGCCCTTCCTCCCCGCATCCTCTCCCACCTCAAGCCTCTTTACGTCTATGTACAGCGCCTTCGCTGCGAGCTGCTCGACAACCTCCCTGTAAATCCTCCGGAACTCCTCCTGGGTGGAACGCACCTCCACCTTCAGCACCGGTCTGCGCCCGTCCAGAGTTCTGGCAACAATCTGCACCTCATCTGCACTCTCAAAGCTCACCCTCCTGAATGGCCGCACCCTCTCAAGTCTTATCCACTCCAGCCTCTCCGGTGAAATCTCTTCCGTATCCACCATGAAGAAGCCCTTCCCGCTCCTCTCGTATTCGGCTATCTCATCAACCCTCCACACCTCCGTCGAACCGGGATAGGCGAGCACACCCTTGCCGAACTCATCCAGGATTCTGCTGTGGATATGCCCCATGGCATAGTAGTGGAAGCTCCTCGGCAGGTCTGCAAGGTCCACCTCATACTCCAGCGGAAAGTACTTGCGTATGCCCTGGTGAAGCAGGAGCACGCAGGTGCTGCGCTTCTCTGCCATCCTGCCAAGCTCAGCCAGCTTCTCCACCAGCACCCTGCGGTGGATTTTCGAGAAGTAGGGCAGCCCCGCGATAAGCACATCCCCATGTCTGCGCACAGGCCTGGCCGGAGTCAGAAACTCCACTTCACGGTACAGCTTCTGTGGAGGCACCGCCCCCCGGCGCATCAGCAGGTCATGGTTGCCTGCAATGCAGTAGAACTTTATCCCGGCGTCGCTCAGCCTCTCCAGGGCCTCACGCACTCTTACAAGCGCCTTAACGTGAGGTCTCGGGTCGTCAAAGAGGTCTCCGCTGTGCACTACGAAGTCGCACCCCGCATGGATTATCCTGTCCACCGCCTCGTCAAAGACCGCATAGAAGTCCTCCTCCCTCTCGTCCAGATTGTACTGCCTGTAGCCCAGGTGGGTGTCGGCGATATGGGCAAAGAGCATAGCCTTACCTCTCCCTCACTCCTTTAAAGCTTGCTCATCCTGCCACTCCCTTTTCCTGTGGAGCATATACAGCTTGTGGTGGTGCGGGAAAAGTAAAAAGAGGACTACTCCCTCTCTATCCTGGCATCGTCTATCAGCACCTTAAAGAAGTAGCCGGAGCCTATGTCAACTTCAGTGCTGAGAACGCCGCTCACCACCACCAGCTCGCCGGGCTCAAAGAGCTCGTCTCCGGAGTAGGTAACCACCAGCTCCTTCTCCCCCGAGCCTGTTACGGTGCCGTCCTGGAGGTGTATCCAGGTTTTGTTTAGAATATCGGGTAGCACCTTCACCACCACTCCCCGGAGCCTTACCTCTTTGCCGGCGAGCTCGTCGCTTCTCTCCATAATCTCGGCTATGGTATAGCCGTCAGGAAGCTTCTCAACTGAGATGTTGCCAGTGTCAGGAGAGCGTGTTGCGCCGTGGAAGGAGTAGGGTTCCCCGGAGGAGAAGCTCTGCACCATGAGAATCACATCCAGGGTGCGGTTCAGTGCAGTTGCCCGGAAGCCCTGCAGCAGAAGTGCGGAGCGCACCTCCACTTCATCTCCCACTTTAAGCTCTGTTTTCGGCCCGGCAACCCACACCTCACCGGTATCGTCGCTTATCTTGGCGTAGGTGTAGCTCTGGGTGGAGAGTGTCTCCAGCACCCTCCCCCTTGTGGTCACATACTGATTGGTGAGCTTATCCGCATTTGTGAGAAGCTCCCCTATGCTCAGCTCAAAAACCTGGGGCTCAGGTATATACTCGGGCACCTGCCCCTCGGGTGTGCTGACGTAGGACTTCTTCTCTGAGGTGCATCCTGAAAGCAGAAGAAGAATGACAAGAGCTACTGTTAAAATAATTCTTCTGTTCATATAAATCCTCTTCAACTTTTTCTGTAGCCACGTTGATAACGAGGGAAAAATTACTTGATATCATATGCAAAGGTGATGCAGATATGGGAACACCCTTCTTAAAGCTGGCTGAGGTGGCGGAGGAGCTGTCGGGGCAGAGCTCCCGTCAGAAGAAGCTCCGCACTCTGAGCACCTTCCTGATGGGCCTTGAGCCAGAGGAGGTAAAGCCAGCCGTTAGGCTGCTGCTGGGGCGGCATCCGGAAACAGCACCCCTCGAGGTGGGCTGGGCCACTCTTGGCAGGGTTACCCGCATGCTACAGCGTGCCCTGAGTGATGAACCCCTCAGCATAGCGGAGGTGTGGAATACCCTCAGCAGGGTGGCCGCAGTCAGGGGTGCCGGCTCCAGGAGGAGGCGCGAGGTGCTGCTCAGGAAGCTCTTCTCAAGGGCGACAGAAGTGGAGGCGAGGTGGCTGAGCAGGTGCATTCTGGGTGAGATGCGCACCGGGGTAAGCGAGGGTTTGATGATTGAGGCAGTGGCCAGAGCATTTGGCACAGCCTCCGGAAAGGTGGCACTCGCCGCTGCGCTTCTCGGCGAATTAGGCGAGGTGGCACACATTCTGGCCACGCAGCGACGCCTGCCGGAGCTCAGGATAAGGCTCTTCACCCCGGTTAAGCCCATGCTTGCCCGCCCGGCGGGTGGCCTGGAAGAGGCGGTGCGCGGTAAGGTGGCACTGGAGTATAAATACGATGGTGCCAGGGTGCAGATCCACAGGTCTCACGGAGAGGTACGCGTGTTCTCGCGCCGCCTCAGGGAGCTGAATATCCCGGAGGTTGTGGAGCTTGCGGCATTACTGAAAGCGGAGCAGCTGGTTGTGGAGGGCGAGCTGATAGCGCTTGACAGTCGTGGCAGACCGCTGCCCTTTCAGGATGTGATGCGCTCTCTGGGGGGTGGAGCGGAGCTGAGGCTGTGTCTTTTCGACCTGCTGCACCTGGAGGGGAGGGACCTGCTCACGGCCAGCTACGCGAAACGGTGGGAATTGCTGCGGAGCGTCGCCCCTGAGGACATGCTGGCGGAGAGAAAATTGACCTCAAGCCAGGAGGAGGCGCGCAGATTTTACGAGAAGGCGCTGCGCGAGGGCCACGAGGGCATCGTTGCCAAGAGGCTGGAGTCGCAATATGAGCCCGGAAAAAGGAGTCGCGCCTGGCTGAAGCTCAAACCCTCCCTCACCTTGGACCTGGCGGTTGTGGGTGCGGAGTGGGGACACGGAAGACGGCGTGGCTGGCTGAGCAACCTTCATCTTGCAGTGTACCATGAGGGGGAGCTGCTCATGGTGGGAAAGACCTTCAAGGGCTTGAGCGACGCGATGCTGGAGGAGATAACCCGGGAGCTTCTGAGGCACAGGGTTGCGGAGAGCGGGAAGGTGGTGAAAGTTGCCCCATCGCTGGTGGTGGAGGTTGCTTTCGACGAGGTTCAGCGCTCCCCCCGGTATCCCTCGGGCTTTGCACTTCGCTTTGCGCGAGTCAAGCGGCTGAGGCGGGACAAGAGTGTGGAAGATGCCGACACCCTGCAGACGCTCAGGAGGATATACGAAGCGCAGCTCAGAAGAAAGGGCAGGTTATAGTTGTTAGGGTTTAAATTGGAGGTAATGATTCGCTTTGAGCGCGTAACAAAGAGGTTTTACAATGTGACGGCGCTGCGCGAGCTGACGCTTACCATAGAGAGGGGAGAACTCTTCGCCCTGGTGGGACCCAACGGCGCAGGCAAAACCACTGCGATTCGCCTGCTCTGTGGAGTGCTGAAGCCCACCTCCGGCAGGGTCACCGTGGCTGGCATGGATGTCGCCAGAGACGGTGTGCGCGTGAAGCGAATGATAGGCTACCTGCCCGAAGAGCCCAGCCTGTATGAGCGCATGACTCCGAGGCAGCTGCTGCGCTTCTTCGCCTCCCTTTACGGTGTGCGGGATGCTGAAGGCAGGATAGAGGAGCTTCTTGCTCTGGTGGGAATGCTGGACAAGGCCGACGTGAGGATTTCCACCTTCTCCAAGGGGATGAGGCAGCGCATCTCAATAGCCCGCGCCCTCCTGCACGACCCCGAGATTCTCGTGCTGGACGAGCCAACCATGGGACTTGACCCGCTTACGGCGAAGGAGCTCCGGGACTTCGTCTCAGGACTCAGGGGAAAGAAGACAGTTCTGCTGTGCACCCACTACCTGGACGAGGCGGAGCAGCTGTGCACCCGGCTGGGAATACTGCACCGGGGCAGACTCGTGGCCCTGGGGAGACCGGAGGAGCTAAAGGCGGAGCTCGGGGGTGCAGGTCGCGACTCGCCCACGCTGGAAGAGGTGTTCGCCCACTATACGAGGGGGAGCCGAGGTTGAGTTCTCTGGCAATAGCGAGACGTGAGCTTCTGGAAATCGCAGGTAACAGGAAATTCATGCTCGCCTTTGGGGTGCAGACCCTGCTGCTTTTGCTTCTGCTTCCCGCCTTCGGCAACGTCTTCGAGAGCGGCAACCTGGCACTGCCATCACCCACACTTCAGGGTTTCGTCCCCCTGGGTGTGGTGGTGGAGAGCGACGACTGTGATGTGCTGCTTCAGGTGCTTGAGGCAAACCGGAGGCTGAGGCTGTACCGCTTTTCCTCGCCACCGGTGGAGGAGCTGGAGCGCGGAGTAATCGCGGGATATCTGCTCATTCCTGAAAGCTATCGAGAGGGCTCTCTCACACAACTTGAGGTGGTGCTCGTCCTGGGCGGCGGTGTGAAGAGCTCTGTTGCGCAGGATGCTGTTGAGGAGAGCGTTGCTGAAGCGAGCTCCAGGATTGCTGCACAGAGGCGGAGAGAGCTGGGGCTCAACTTAGAGAGCGCCGTCTCAGTGAGGAGGGAGTTTCTCAGGCAGGTGGTGGTGGAAGGCGCAGGAGGTGAGCGCTTCTCCAGCTTCTTCCTCTCCTACCTCGTTCCCCTGGTGCTCTTCTTCCCGGTTTTCATGTCTGGCGGAGTTGTGCTGGACGCCATCGCCGGGGAAAGGGAGCGCAGGACAATCGAATCCCTGCTGGGTGCTCCTCTTTCGAGGAAGAGTATTGTATCTGGAAAGTTCCTTGCGCTGTGGGGATTTGTCAGTGCGGAGGTTGCGGTCTGGCTTCTCGGAATTGGTGTGATGGGCATACCCGTGGCGAAGCCCGTGGAGGCGATGGTGCTTCTCGCTGGGGTAAACGCCCTGGTGATTGCCCTCGCAATGGCTCTGACCCTGTACTCCCGGAGCCTGAAGGAGGCCAACATCGCCCTAATGCTGCTCTATGTTCCCCTCTTTGTGGGGCTCATCTACGCCCTGAGCGTGGAGTTCTTCTCACCCAGGGACTTCTTTTCCTACATCCCCTTCAACCTCATCTCTCGCGCCGTGACCGGAGAGGGATTCTCACACGAAGTGCTGCTGCAGGTGCTCCTCCTGCTCGGCTTCGGCACCCTTCTCTGCATCGCCACCGCAGTCCTACTAATGGAGAGGGATGACGTGGTCTTTGGCTCGAGGCCGGGAATAGGAAGATTATTATCTGATGCGTGTGAGGCTTTGCTCGGCGCAGGCTTTGCGGGAGGTATGGCGCTTGCCCTCCTGATGTCGCCGCTGGTTTTTGTGACCGCCGTGCTGGTGGAGGTTGCTCTTGCACTGCTCTACACCGGGCTCCTGGGCTACTCCGCAAAAGCGGTGTACCTCACCGTGTTCTCCATCGCCGTGACTGAGGAGCTGCTGAAGCTGCTGCCGCTACGGGTGGCTCTCAGGAAGCAGCGCAGCTGGCTAACAGCCAGAGCCTCCGCAGCCATTGGCGCCGCCTCTGCCACCGGATTTTTCATCATGGAGACCCTCGCCGTGGGTGCGGCGGTGCTGGTGGTCTTTGGCATACCTCTCACAAAGCTGCTCTATGCCAGGGCAACCACGACGCTGGTAATGCACATACTGGCGAGCAGTATCGCTGCCCTGGGGTTATACCGCCGCAAAAAGCTCGGAACTGTGCTAATCGTCCTGGCGATTCTCCTGCATGCGGTGTTTAACCTGGCCGTTGTGGAGGTGGTGCTGTGAGGTTCCTCACCCTCGCAGGAAAAGAGTTCGCTGACCTGCTTGCCGAGAGGCTGTATCTCCTGGCTTTTCTGGTGCAGCTGCTCATTGTGGTGAGCATAGGCTTTGTGGCCATGCTTTACGCCTCTCTGGCCAACCCCGAGGTTATGCAGGGCTACATACCCCCGCAGCAGGTTCGAATAGGGGTTGCCGGTGATTCTTCACTGCTGGAGCTTCAGGGACTCAGAAGCGTTGCTGTCGAAGACGCCTCCCGTCCCTGGAGAACCCTGAGGGAGCGCCGCCTCGTGGCCCTCCTGGTCGTGCCTCCCGGCACCGGCGGGAAGATGGAGCTTACCCTGTACATAGACAACACCAATGTGCTCTCAGGGTATGCCGATGCCATGGTATCCAGGGCGGTGGCGAGGCTGGAGGAATACCTGCAGAGGAAGCGCATTTCCGAGCTCGGCATTGAACCGGAGGCTGTGCTGAGCCCGGTGAAGCTTCGTGTTACCGGGAGCGCCACACAGCCGGCTGAGTTTGTTGAGCTCTTCTACGGTCTGCTGCTTCCCTTCATTCTGCTGCTGCCCACCTTCCTTGCGGCGAACATGACCACCGATGCAATAGTGGGTGAGAAGGAGCGGAGGACCTATGAGCTGCTCCTCACAGCACCGCTGAGCTACAGGGAGCTGGTGCTGGGCAAGGCGCTTCCCATAGCCGGCGTTGCCCTTGCCCAGGCTGCGCTGTGGATAGCGCTTTTGAGATTCAGGGGCATAGAGATCAACAACACAGCTCTTCTGCTGCTCCTCCTTGCGCTGCTGGACCTGCTCTTCATAGCTGCTGGCGTGGCTCTCTCTGCTCTCTCTGACAGCATAAAGGACGCCAATGTGGGTGTCACCGTTGTGCTCATCTTCTCCTCCCTGGCCCTGTTCCTCCCGGTATCAATGAAAAGTGCCCTCCAGGAGCTCTCGCCTGTGACACTAATGGCGAGGCTTGCCTCCAGTGAGGCGGTTTATATGGGTGAGATTGCCCCCGGCTTCATCCTGCTCGCCATTGCAGCAGGAGGAGCGCTGCTGATGGGTGAGAAGCTGCTGGAATACAGGGAGAACCTGAGGGTGTAGAAAAAAGGAGAGAGGGGAGTGCCACCTACTGCATTATCGCCGGCAGGGCGTGGCACTTGGTGCAGGTCTCCTGGACGTTGTGGCACTCGCTGCAGAAGTTCTTGTGCCCCTCAAACTTCTCAAAGGCCTGCTTGTGCAAGCCTGTGCGCATGTCCTCCAGGGTGGGGGCGTCATGACACTGGTCGCATCTGCCCTCGCCGTGCAGCACCGGTTTGGCCTCCGCCTCAGGCTGTGTCTCCGCGGGTTTCTCCTCCTTCGGAGCCTCTGCAGCCGCCGGCGGTGGCGGTGTGCCGACCTCTATCTGCCTCACGCCCACATAGGCGTGGCACTTGTTGCAGAAGTTCTCAGGCTGGTGGCAGTTAATGCACGACTCCTCGCTCGCCTTACCAGCCTCAATCTCTTTGCCGTGGTTTGCTTTCCAGTAGGTCATGTCCACCTTTGGCGAGGGGTGCTCCTTGAGCGTGGAATCCTTAACCGGCTTCTCAGGCGGAGCCACACATCCGCTGAGCACCATTAGGCTCAGCGCCGCAATGAATATCAACAACCTCTTCATGGTTTACCTCCTCCTTAGGATGTTTTTCAGCCTCCTTTCGTAGAGCCGGATGGCACGAAGTATCCTGTTCTCGTACACCCACTCTGGCTGCGGCCCCGGTACGCCATTTACGGGTATCCCCTTGTAGTAAATTATAAGGGTGGGTGGTACAATCACCCGGTTGGCGATGCGCACCGCCTCGTTGGCGTCGATGTCTATCTTCACGAACTTCATCTTTCCTGCTAAGCGCTGCTCGTACTTCTCAAGGAGGCACTCTATCTCCCTGCACGCAGGTGACCACTCCGCATAGAAGTGGACCGCCACGGGTGTACTCGAACAGGTTACCTCTGTGAACCAGGTTGCCTGGGAGATCTCCTTCATTTTTTCGACTCACACACCATGTCGCACTGCTCTTTGGATATCTTGTGGTCCTTCTCCGCATGCTCGCAGCACTCGTCCATGGTGGCAAACTCCGCATCGCAGAGTCCGCAGACCGCCGGCACAGCCTCGGCGGCTGCTCCCTCTTTGGCCTCGCATACCATGTCGCACTGCTCTTTGGATATCTTGTGGTCCTTCTCCGCATGCTCACAGCACTCGTCCATGGTGGCAAACTCCGCATCACAGAGTCCGCAGACCGCCGGCACAGCCGCAGCCGCGGCCCTGGCAGCCTCTTCCTCGGCCTTCTTCTTTGCCTCGAACTCCTCCTGACCCTCAAGAATAAGTGCCTTGCTCACCAGGTCGTGGATTCCACCAACCTGCACGGGTATTTCGTAGTGCTGCATTACCAGCGGCAGCTGGGCTTTGTCTATAGCACAGGGTGCGGCAAGATAGTTGACGCCATGTGCCTCAACCACCTCTTTAACCGCCGTTGCACGAGGCAGGCCGCCCTTCATCCTGAGCTCCATTATCTCCTCTGTGAGCAGGCCTCCGCCGCCACCGCAGCAGAAGGTTTTAACTTTGGTAACACTTTCGTCCATCTCCACGAAGTTGTTGCACACCGACTTTATCACAAAGCGAGTCTCCTCCACCAGGTCCCCCGCCCTGGCGTAGTTGCAGGGGTCGTGCAGCGTTACAACGACGTCGTCGTTTCTCGATTTGTCGATTTTGAGCTTGCCCTTGCGTATCTGTTCTGCGGTGTACTCCAGGATGTTCATGAACTTAAACGGGAGGGGTCCATTCATCGCCTCCATGAACTGCCTGGCAGCACGCCACGCGTGGCCGCACTCGCCAAACACGACGAGCTTGGCCCCCAGCTTCTTGGCTGTCTCGACGACGCGCAGGTTAATCGCCTTGAGGTCGTCGTAGCTGAAGAAGAGCCCGAAGTTCGCGGCCTCGCTGGCGTAGGTGCTCATCGTCCAGTCCGCACCTACTGCATGGAACACCTTGGCGACGCCTATCATGGTGTCGGTGTTGGTGAAGAGGTCTGCACTCGGGGGCAGGTAGAGTATCTCTGCCTTCTCCTTGTCCACGGGTATCTTAACATCAACACCCGTGCTCTCTTTTATCTCCTCCTCCAGGAACTGGCAGTTGTACTTGAACGCCGGCTCTGGTATGCCCAGGTTGTTGCCGTGCTTGTAGACCTGCGAAATTACCTGGGTGATGTACTTCGTGGCCAGGCCCACGCTGTTGAGCACTTCCCTGCCAGCCATGGTAATCTCTGCCTGGTCTATGCCGTAGGGGCAGAACACAGAGCAGCGCCTGCACTCTGAGCACTGGTAGAAGTACTTGTACCACTCGTTCTTCAAAATCTCCGGGGTGAGCTTCTCGGCACCCACCAGCTTGCCGAAGAGCTTGCCGCTTATGGTGAAGTGCGCCCTGTAAACCTTACGCAGAAGCTCTGCCCTGCCCACGGGCGTGTTTTTCGGGTCGCCGGTGCCAATAAAGTAATGGCACTGCTTCATGCAGGCGCCACAGCGCACACATATGTCCAGATACAGCTGGATGCTCTTTCTCTCTTTGCGGAGCTCATCCAGACGCTTGAGAGCCACCTCCACCATCTGGTCATCCGGGAGGGGCTCCTTTGGAATGTTGGTCTTCATGGCCTCTGCAAATTCCGGCTTGGTGAGGTTGCAGACGTAAGCCTCACCCGCCCCGGGCCTGAGCTCCACATCGTATATTTTCTCAAGCTGCTCTCCCATTTTCAGGCCTCCTCCAGCTTCTTTGTGTGCGCCTCACCACCAAAGTGGTGGGTGCGTGTGGGAGAAAAGAAGATCCCGCCCAGGTGCATCACCTTGCTGAAGGGTATGTACATCACCAGCACCTGCACCAGGAAGAAGTGCACCAGGAAGGCCGTGTTAAGCGTCACAGTGCTTAAATCCACCGGTTTCAGCGCCATGAGGCTGCGCATCACGTACTTCACGTCAACCACGAAGGGTGTTGAGAAGTATTTTGCGTACAGGCCAGAGAGCACCACGCTGAGAATCAGAAGAAGCACAAAGTAGTCCGCCGGCGTGGAAATAAACTTCAGGTCGGCGTGCACAATTCTGCGTATCAGCAGGTAGAGAAGGGGCACGCTTATCACCAGCGCCGCTGCTATACCGAGGCTCTGCACCGCAGCAACCCAGCCAGGCACAGCCTCTTCACCCAGGAAGTAGCGCAGATGGCGCAGGAGTATCAGGAGGAAGCTCACATGGAACACCCACGCACCGAGCCAGAGGATGCGGTTGCCGGGGAACTGCCACAGGGAGCGGAAGATTATCACGTCCGCCAGCACCCTCGATATAGCGCTGCCGACTGTTCGCTGACCCGGGAACACCGGTATCGGCGCAGGCGATGGTCTGCTCCACCACACTGCGATGCGGTATATAACCCCCACTACAAAAACTATGAAGGTTATATACGGTAGCACATTTACAACAAAGTTTGCCAGCCAAGCCATGTTACCACCTCACACCATGTGTAATTAAAATTTATATAAATACTTTACTCTGTGCTCTGTCCCAGAGAAATTGAATGCCCATCCACCAGGGTGACGATAATTATCTCAGATGGCTGTGCAGGCGAAAGCACCGGGGGAATTGAATTCGGTTTTTATGAAAATAAAGTTTAAATAAAGGGGGACATAGTTGTTATCGGTGATTACCATGGGAAAGCTTGGGGTATTCGTTTGCACAGACAAGCACGGCGAGGATGTGGAGGGCCTGGTTAAGGCGGCCATAGAGAAGGGACACGAGGTAAAGGTGTTCTTCACCGGACCGGGTGTTAGGCTTGTACCCACAGAGCATGCAAAGGAGATAGTCAGGGCAGGAGCAACTGTGGGCATGTGCTGGCACAGCTTTGAAGAGCTCGGCCTGGCGGAGAAGTACGAAGTGCCGGAGGGAATACAGAAAACCACGCAGGACTTCAATGCCAACATGATGAAGGAAGTTGACAGGTATGTGGTGTTTTAGGAGGTGAGGATGATGGTCTCTGTGGTATTTATCAGCAACAGCGAGGATGGGTATGTGCAGGAGGAGGCGAGCCGTTCCGCCCTGGGCACGATGCTCGGCGGCAACGACCCGAGTTTAATGATTATCGATGTGGAGTACGACGTTGAGCGTGGCGACGTGGCAGAGAACCTGGAGTGGATAAAGGACAACGGTGGCCTGGTTGTGAGCAACAACCCGAAGAATGTGGAGAAGAGCGAGTACATCGATGAGATGAGTGTCGAAGAGATGGCAAAGAAGATGCTGGAGTATGATATCATAATACCCTACTGAGAGGTGGTTTGGATGAAGGTTCTGGAGATTCTGCGGTCCGAGCCAAGTGACAGGGTTAAGGAGATAATCGAGGTCCACAAGCAGGAGGCGGACGTGGAGGTTTTTGAGCTCTACAAGAACAAGGACTACTCCGCACTTGTGGACAAGATATTCGAGGCGGACAGGGTTATAAGCTGGTGGTAGGCACCAGCCAACCTTTTTTTATTCCATCTCTATCTCCAGCACAGGGGGTTTAAATCTCCTGGTTCGGATTCTGTGCTTTGCCCCCTTGGGGATTATTTTAAAGAAGCTCTCCCGGGGTGAGCTGGCGCGTACTTCTATGGACTCGCTGAGCACCTTAAGGGATATATCCCTCTCGGAGGCTACGCCGGGCAGATACACGCGCAGCACCTTTTTGCCCCCCTCGGTAAGACTCTCAACACGGGGCTCAACCACCCGCCGTGCTGGCATCCTCGCGGGCCTCCTCTCTCTGATGGCGGTGTAAAGTTCTGTGAGCAGCCTCCAGAGCAGATATACCGCGAGCAGAAAGGCCAGGATGCGAAGCAACAGCACTAACATTTCCGGTCACTCACCCCTGAGCTCTTCCAGGAGTCTTCCAATAGCCTCAAACTCCCTGGCAAAGCCCACCAGGTCTTCGTTGCGCAGCGCCTCCCTCGCAGAGGCGTAGCGCTGTATGAGCTGCTCTATAACCTCCTCCCTGCTTCCGGGTTTCTCTGGTGCAGGCGGAGCCTCCACCGGCATCTCCGGAGCGGCACCGAACACCCTCCCAATAGCCTTGTCCAGCGTCTCCTCCATGGCTATGCGTTCTCCAAAGGCCACTATGACGCGCTTCAGCTCCGGAATCGCATCCTTCTGCTCTGCTCTGAGAAACACCGGCTCCACGTAGAGCAGTGAATCTCGGATGGGTATTATGAGCAGGTTGCCCCTTATTACGCGCGTGCCTGCCTGGTCCCAGAGGGTGAAATACTGGGAGATCTCAGGATTCTGGTCTATCCTGGCCTCAATCTGCATCGGGCCGTAGATCAGCTTCTCCTTGGGAAAGAGGTAGACGATGCGCTCCCCGTAGTTGTCGCCGTCGCTGCGCGCCGCCAGCCACGCCACCAGGTTGTTCTTGTTTCTGGGTGTGAAGGGCAGCATCAGAATGAACTCCGCCTTTTCCTCCCCGGGCAGTTTTGTTATCAGATAGTAGGGCTCCATCTTCACCCTGTTGCCCTCATAGAGCTCTTCGGGTATGTTCCACACATCCTCCCTGTTGTAGAACACTCTTGCATCCTGCATGTGGTAGGTGGCATACTTCCGGGCCTGTATCAGGAAGTAGTCAGCGGGATATCTAATATGCCTTCTCAGCTCGGAGGGCATCTCCTCAAGAGGTTTGAAAAGCTGCGGAAAGGCCCTGGCGTAGGTTCTTATCACAGGCTCATCGTCTGCGATGTAAAAGCTGACCCTTCCCGAGTAGGCATCCACCACCGCCTTGACGGAGTTGCGCACATAGTTTATATTACCGGTGGGCTCAGAATACGGAAAATTGCTGCTTACTGTGTAGCCGTCTATTATCCAGTAGAGCCTGCCATCCGCAACCACCAGGTAGGGGTCGCTGTCGTACGCCAGAAAGGGAGCGAGCTTCTTCACGCGCTCGCGGATGTTTCTGTAGTACATTATTCTGCTCTCCTCCGTGATGGAGTTGCTGAGGAATATCTTGGCGCTGCCGAAGCGCAGGGCATAGGCCAGGCGTTTAATCCCCGAGTCGAGGACCACCCCTCCGTCCCCTTCGTAGGTGGTGTAGACATTCTCCTCCCCGCGTGGGTAGTCGAATTCCTCCATTCGCGTCCTCACTATAACGTAACTGTTGGTGAGCTCCCCATAGTATATCTCAGGGCGGGTGATGTTTATGTACTCTGAGCGCGGCGGTATGTCCTTAACCACGAACACCGGCAGACCCTCTGGTGAGACCTCACTCGCAAGGGTCATGGCTATCCCGTACCCGTGGGTATACACCAGGTGCTCATTCACCCAGGTCAGAGATGGGCCTGCAAGCTGCTCGGTGTTCAGCTCCCTCACTGCGAGCATGACCTGCCTGTACTCACCGTTGAGCACATACCGGTCCACATCCACGTCGTTGAAAGCGTAGTAGGTGCGTATCAGCTGAAGCTGCTCCAGTGTGCGTTTGAGGGGGCGGTAGTCCCACAGACGGATGTTTTTTATTGTTTCAGGGTTGTTCTGTATATCTGCAAAGCTCAGATTCTGGGTTGCTGGAAACTCCACCTCCTTTATGTCTTCAAGGTTGTACGCGAGACGGGTGAACTTTATGCTGTGCTGTATGTAAGGACGCTCGTAGTTGAACTCGTCTGGTGCAACCTGATAGTGCTGCACTGCTCCTGTTATGAAGCTTCCACCTATTGCGACAACCACAGTGAGCGCAGCCACCGCAGCCGCGGGCTTTGTTCCGAGCTTTCGGGAGACGAAGAGGAGCAGTGCAGTGGCAGTGCAGAGCACAACAAGAAGCTCCAGGATTGGAAGGTAAACCTTCACCTCCGCATATCCTGCGCCGAAGAAAGTGTCCTTCTGTGTGAAGAGCACCCGGTAGCGGGAAAGGTAGAACCTGGCTGCAAACAGGAGCGCAAAGGCACCGGCTATTGCGCTGGCGTGCAGCTTCGCCTGCGCCGGAAGTTCGAAGGCAACCTCCCCGAGGAGCCGCTCCCTGAGCAGCACACCTGCGCCGTACAGGTACACCACTGCTGTGAGCACGGCGAGGAAGACAAGTGCCAGAAAGCCCATGCCCAGGAGGAACTCGTAGAAGGGCAGACGGAAGATGTAGAATCCCACATCCATGTTAAAAACAGGGTCGGCAACGCCAAAGGGTGCAGCGTTCGTGTACCACAGCAGGAGCTCCCATCCCCGGGATGCATATATTCCCAGCAGAAAACCCAGAGGCAGAGCAGCGGCAAAATACACTGAGCGCCTCACATGTGCACCAAGCCTTCTGGCAGCATGGTAGTTCACATAGGCTGTGGCGAGAAAGAGGAATACTGCCAGAATACCAAGCCCCAGGCGGGTCTTCCACACCTTCACAAACACCTGCGCATATCCGAGGCCTGAAAACCACAGATAATCTGTGGCAATACCCACCAGGCTGGTGGAGAGGAGCGCCGCCGCGAGCGCCAGGTAGAGAACAGCAATCTCTATCTTCCGCATCGCTCAGAACCTCTTCCCCTTCACCTTCTCCAGGTCGAAACTCGCTGTTCTCGCGATGGCCATAACCGCCATTACACCGGCCTGCACAGGGTCTGTGACCACGAGGTCTGCCACCTCGGGCACCGAGCCCGCCATGTTCAGTGAAATAACGGGTATGCCGTAGTCTGCCTTCAGCTCCTGCACCGCCTCGCTAACTTTACCGCCCATGAGGGAGCCCGCCAGCACGAGTATTGCAGCACGGTGCAGTCTGCCCACCGCCCTCACAGCCTCGGCAATCTTCTCCTCCCCGACCAGAGGTATGGTGTCAACGCTTATCCTCTCCCCACGCAGGTTGTGCCTGTCTGCCTCACTCACCGCGCCCAGCACCACCTGGGCCACCTGGGCACCACCTCCTATGACTATAACCCGCTTTCCGTATATATCCTGGAAGGGGCGGTGCACCTCCACCTCAATTACATCGCTGACACCGAGCAGATCCTTTTTAAGTCCCTCCAGGTCACGCACGCCCTCAAGCTCAAAGTATATCTGCACCACCTCATCCTGCAGGAACTGCTGGATGTAGGTTATATTTACGTCATGTTCTGCTATTACGGTGCTCACATCGCGAAGCAGACCTTTCCGGTCGCTTGCGAACACGCTTATCCCGACAATCTCATCCATTCCGGACACCTACGGTGAAAGCTCTATTCCGCGGTCGGTTATTGCAAACTTGAAGGAGCCTATGACATGTTTTGTGCCACGCATCTTGCGTATTGATATCCTCCTTTCCTGCGTTTCAGTATCCAGGCGAAGGGTTATAACGCCATCAAACATGAACGTTTCGATGGGAAACTCCTTTATCCCTATATCAGCACTCCTTGCTTCGGTTATCACCAGGCTGGTTACTCTGCGCATGCTCAGCAGATTCGAAAGACGTAGCAGCTTTGTGCGCTTCTCAAACTCATCGTGGGCATAGAGCCCCATTACCGAGAGGGAGTCTATCACGACGCGCTCTGCACCTGTTGCAGAGATGGCATCATCAAGATTTGCGATAAGGTTGTCCACATCCAGACCAGAGCGCAGCGTTTCCTCATCCACATCGCCGGAGATGCGGTAGGTCACAGCGTCCATTATTATGAGCTTTTCTTCTTTCTCAAGCTCATCCAGGTCC
This sequence comes from Candidatus Hydrothermarchaeota archaeon, assembly GCA_015521565.1. Lineage (GTDB taxonomy): Archaea > Hydrothermarchaeota > Hydrothermarchaeia > Hydrothermarchaeales > BMS3B > Pyrohabitans. The sequence continues at coordinate 18,313 of WANX01000002.1, read as the reverse complement.
CAGCCAAAGGCGAGCATGTTCCTCTTTATCTTCTCGGGGGTTTCCTCGAAGGTTATGTATATCCCCGGCTCTTCATACTCCCTTGCACCGGAGTATAGGTACTGCATACCGAAGATGGACTTTCCACTTCCAGGACCGCCTATGAGCAGGATGCTGTTGCCTCTGGGAAAGCCTCCGGCTGAAAACAGATTGTCCATACCCGGAATGCCCGTTCTCACCGCTTCCATGATAAGTTCACCTCTAAATTGTATTTGCTGCCGTATGCCAGCCTCTGACCAGAGCTTCAGGTCTGACCACAACAGCAGTGCCGCCGGGTGCAGGCACAATCCGCTTTTCAGCCTCTGTCGGCAGTCTAAGCTTATCTCTGCTTTCATATATATTTACCGCTGCTTCTTTTGCACGAGAAGGAAGAGATGTTCGAGTGGTAGCTCTGCCAGTAATAAAGTGGTCTTGTACGCCTGTTGCTTCGATTGTTGCTTGCCATGAAGCATAATGCGGAGTTGTCACTCAATGTAACTTCCAGGTGAGGCTGAGAATAGAGCTTAGAGCCGGAATGTTATTTTTCGACAACCACTTATTTACAGTACATTTATGTTTTTAAAGCGGAAAGGAAAGACTTGAAGGAGCGACAGTCTTTTAGCAACCTGTCAAAGTCTAATTTATCACTATATGAAATTAGATGGCTTTTTTCATATCCAAATTTCTTTTTAAGTTCTTCTGAAGGTTTTAAATACCACCTTAAATCTAAACTGATACATATCCACTCTTCAATTTCATAATCTGTCAGAACTATCTCTACTGGAGTTGACATATTATTTGGGATATGACATTCTGTTTTTGCGTATCTATCATTAAGATTTTGTGGGCCATCAGAGTCTAAGAAAACTAAAATTTTATCACAAGTATTATCAAATTTTTTCAAAATTCTGGTGAGTTTTGAATTACATAAAGCAGGTAAATGTTTTGGTTTTGGAACACTAAGATTTCTGGATACCATTCCATCTATTTTAAGTCTATTAATTACCCTCTTTAAAAATTCTCCACCATAGTGATCTTCTACAATCATTTTTATCTTCATACTTTTTCCTCAGTCCCAAATAGATCCCCATATAACCATCCTTCACTAAACGTTATGCCTTTTTCTCTTAAAAACTCCTTTATTTTATCAGGGTCTTTTATACGTCTGAATTTAGACCCTTCTGAATCTTTTTCTATAAGAATTAACTCGCTAAGATCGACCATATCAACAACAACAGGAGAATGAGTTGTTATTATTGCATTGACATCGCTTTTCCTTATAGTGTCTAAAATAAGTTCTAATGTTTCTGGATGTAGAGAATTTTCTATCTCATCTATTATTAATAAAGACGGTTTAAGGTAGATGGCAGTAAGAATCGTCAAAACTTTATAGAATCCATCAGAAATATTTGGAGGTAGAAGCTCTAAACCTTTTTCCCATATTTTAATCATGACTCTTCCATCGTCCGTGATATGTGGACGTACTTCTATATCAGGGAAGAGCATTGATAGAGGATGGTAGATCTCTTCAGGAATCTTTCCTTTATTGATATAAATACTGTGGAATACGCTGGCAATATTACTCCCATCTTCTTTAAGTGTTTCCTCTTTTCTAAGAGTTTGAGGGTCTTTCATTAAGCGAACATTAAGCGGCAGTAAAATTGACATTCCTGTTAAAATAGAAAATATTTTATTCGAAGCAATTCTATAAAGTGAACTTTCTGGTCGGAAACGTGGCTTTTTTATGGTTATTCGTGGACATAATATTGCAACTCTTTCAAATTCTTCTTTAAATTTTTTATAATTAATCGATGTAGTAGTGGGGATAAAAATATACGAGAATATAAACTTTTTATTAGTCTCCCTATCAATAAGGTTATATCCAACGCCCACCCAAATCGGTAATCTGAGTATGTCTAAAAGTTTTATATCAAAATCTACCTTTATCTTTCTTTCTTCCATTAATTTTATTTTTCTCTTTCTTAATTTTGTCTTTAGACCATAATCTGCTTTATATCTCTTTAAATTTTTGATGATATCTTCTATAAAATCAGGATTATGCTTGACTGTTAACCATTCACCTTCTTTTAATATTTTCAGATAACCTTTAATATCTAGGAGTTCTCTCAAAATTTGAAATTTTCCTCCAATACCGGTAAATGTAGTTTCAAAATAAACCTCATATCCTTCTATTTCAAAAAGTAGTCCGATTGTTATGGGCAGTTCTTCTTTTCTTTGCCATACGACGTTATTGTATCCCCACCATTCAAAAAATGGATTAATTTCCTTTTCGGCATAGATTTTTTTCAAGAGTTTAAATACTTCCACTAAATTTGATTTTCCGGATGCGTTTGCACCGACTACCACATTTAGCTTTCTAATATCGATTTCGCAGTCGTGAAGACTTTTGAAGTTCTTGATAACAACTTTCTTAAGGTCAGCTCTTATCATCAAAATCTTATTTCTAAAGCATTGTTATTTAAACCTTCTGTATTGCTCTGAATAACTTTAACATCAACTTCAGAAAGAGCCTGAAAAGGAAAACGAAAAGCTCTGGTAGGAAGCGGTTCTTAAACAAAACAGCTTCTTCGCCTATACTTTCAGGCTATATCACAGCCACTTGATGTGAGAAAATGTTATTTGGACAGGTTCCCTGCAGTCCGGCCTGCGCCACCATGCCAGGAGGTTATTTATTAATTGCATAGAATATATTACACGGGAGGCATAGACATGAAGGCAGGGTTTATAGGTCTGGGCAACCTTGGCAGGGCGATGGCAAAGCGCTTAATTTCTCAGGACGTGGAGCTTGTGGTATGGAACAGGACCAGAGAGAAGGCGGAAGAGCTTGGAGTTGAGGTGGCGGACAGCCCGGCCTCGCTCTTATCTGAGGTGGACTTTGTCTTCTTGTGCCTCTTTGACAGCAATGCTGTCAGGTCTGTAGCTACTGGCAGGGACGGGCTCCTCTCCGGAGAGTGTGAAGGAAAGGTTATAATCGACACCACAACCAACCACTTTGAGGCGGTGGCAGACTTCCACCGTATGTTCAGAGAGAAGGGAGCCCACTACCTTGAGGCTCCGGTGCTCGGAAGCGTTGTGCCCGCATCCCGGGGCAGGCTAACAGTGCTTGTGAGTGGCGACAGGCAGGCATATGAGATGGCGCTGCCCTATATTGATAAAATAGGAGAGCATATCTTCTATCTGGGCAGGCCAACCCTCGCCACCAGGATGAAGCTGATAAACAATCTGGTTCTGGGCTCCTTTATGGCAGCCATTGCAGAGGCGGTGGTGCTGGGGGAGTGCGCCGGGCTGAGCAGGGAGAAGGTGCTGGAGATTCTCGCCTCCGGTGCAGGCAACTCAATGGTCCTTAACGCCAAAAGAGAGAAGCTGCAGAATGAAGACTTCTCCACACATTTTTCCTCTGCACTTATCTACAAAGACCTCCACTATCTGCAGGACCTGGCAAGGGTCCTGAAAAGGCCGCTGTTCATGGGGAGTACTGCAAAGGAGCTCTTTGCCCTGACTTTTCCTAAGAATCTGGATGCTCTTGACTTCTCAGTAGTCTACAGGGTGCTGAAGGAGCTGTAGTCCCACAACCATTTATAAAGTTATGGTTGGAATTAGGAACACATGACCTTAATGCTTGAGGCACAGCGGGGCATTTTGAGTGAGGAAGTACGCCAGGTGAGCAGGGCTGAGGGAATAGAGGAGAAGATTCTTCTGCGCAGACTGGCAAAGGGAAGGATTGTGATACCCAGGAACAGTGCAGGGAGGGAGCTTATGCCGGTGGGCATTGGGGAGGGACTCAGGGTGAAGGTAAACGCCAATATAGGCACCTCACCGGAGCATGTGAGTGTGGAGGAGGAGCTGGAGAAGGCAAGGGTGGCGGTGAAGTATGGCGCTGATACGCTAATGGATTTAAGCACCGGCGGGGATCTGAAGAAGATAAGGAGGGAGATTCTGAAGATTCCGGTACCCCTGGGCACTGTGCCGATTTATGAGGCAGGAGTGCTCGCAGCGAGGCGTGGAAGCATTGTGGACATGAGCGAAGATGTGCTCTTTTCGGTTATAGAGGCTCAGGCGAAAGAGGGCGTGGATTTCATGACTGTACACGCCGGGATTACTCTTGAGACCCTGGAAACTCTTGAGAAGAGTCCCCGTATTACCGGAATAGTGAGCAGGGGAGGCAGCTTCCTGGCAGCATGGATGAAGCACAACCAGAGGGAGAATCCGCTGTACGAGAATTTTGACTACCTTCTGGAGATAGCCCTTGAGCATGACGTTACCCTCAGTCTTGGCGACGCTCTGCGTCCGGGTAGCACCGCAGATGCGAGCGACGAGGCCCAGCTCCGCGAGCTTATGGTGCTGGGCAGGCTGGTCAGGCGCTGCCGTGAAGCGGGCGTGCAGTGCATGGTTGAAGGTCCCGGGCATGTGCCTTTAAATCAGATCGAAGCAAATGTGCTGCTGGAGAAGCGCCTCTGCGACGGTGCCCCCTTCTATGTGCTCGGGCCTCTGGTTACGGACATTGCCCCGGGTTACGACCACATTGCCGCTGCCATAGGAGGTGCAATAGCCGCCTATGCAGGCGCTGACTTTCTGTGCTATGTCACGCCTGCGGAGCATCTCGCGCTGCCAGGCGTCGAGGACGTGCGCATGGGCGTTGTTGCGAGCAGAATCGCTGCCCACGCCGCCGATATAGCGAGGGGGAGAGATAGAGAGCTGGATGAGGAGATGTCCCGTGCGAGGGTGGAGCTGGACTGGGAGAAGCAGTTCGCACTCTGCCTGGACCCTGAGCGTGCCAGGGAGTACCGGAGGCGGCGCCTGCCAAAGCAGAGCAATGCCTGCACAATGTGCGGCAGCTTCTGCGCAATGAGGCTTACCCGGGAGTATCTGGGCGATGATTAGCCGGCCACCCTGCTGAAAGAAGTTCACGGCTCCGGCTATATGTCCTCTTTCCGAGGCTACAGGAATTCCTGCTCAAGGTTCCAGATCGCCTCGAGGACCTTGACACCCTTGGGGGTTATCCTGTACCATCTCTTTCCGTTCTGCTCCACAAGCTCATGCTCCTTGAGCCGCCTCAGGTGAAAGCTCACCTTCGTGTGGTCCTTTACCCCCAGCGACTTGACGATTTCCATCAGCTTCATGGCATCCTTTTCAAAAAGTATCTCAAGAATATCCCTCCGGATGGGATTTGATACCGATTTGAGGATTTCGTTGGCCCGCTTTCCAAACTTTTTCCTAAGCCGCTTGTGCTCCATCGCATTCTTTACCGCATACTGAATTTCACCCTTCTTGAATGGTTTTTCTATGTAGTCGAAGGCTCCCTTGCGCATGGCCTCCACACTGCTCGGAATCGTACCGAAGGCTGTCATGATAATAACCGCACAGTTTGGACGGAAACGCCGAATTTCCTGTATGATGTCCGTACCCTTTATCCCCGGGAGCATCAGGTCAAGGAGCACAACATCGTAGTTCTCCTCTTCCACCTTCCTCAGCGCCTCTTCCGGAAGAGTTGCCACATCCACTTCGTATCCTTCTTTTGTTAGCAACTTGCACAGGATGTTCTGAATTTCCTTCTCGTCATCTACTATCAGCACTCTTCCAGGAATTTCCCGACCCCCGGTTTGATGCTTACAGCAATAATATCTTATTAGTTCCCTCTCATCTTTTATAGTTATCGATGGAACCCGGCAGCTTTCTGCATGCACAGGGGTTCTGACATGCGGTTCTACACGAGCACCCGGGCGAGCACTCCGCTGGGGTCCTTCTTGTTTTCGTTTATTCCAAGCTTCTCAGGCTTTATACCCATAGCAAGTCCCAGAAGCTGGGTAATATAGAGGCTGGGGATATCGTAGCTTTCTTTGAACTCCTGCTCGGCCTTCACCTGCAGTCCGTCCAGGGAGACCTGACAGAAGGGGCACATGGTGACCGCAAGCTCGGCCTTCCGCTCCTTCATACTCAGCATCCTCTGCCGCGCAAGACTTATTCCCATCTCCTCACTCAGTGCGAGAAGAGGAGCACCGCAGCACTTGTCCATGTCCCTGTACCTCACCACCCGGCCTCCTGCAAGCTTTATCATCTTCATCAGCCGCTCAGCAGCTCCGAAGTCAACATATTCGCTTGGACGTACAGCATGGCAACCGGTGAAGGGCGCTATACGGGCCTGGACCTTTTTTACCATGTGCTCTTTTGTTATCCTGTCAGAAATGAGCTCAAGCATGTGGTAAACCTCAATCGTACCCTTTACCTCTCTGCCTATTCTGCTCAGACCCTCGTTCACTTTTGCGCGCAGTCTCTCATCCATGTGCAGCTTTCTGTTTGCCACCCTGAGGGTCTTGTAGCAGCCATTGCACAGGGCCACCAGGTTCATGCCCTCCTCTTCTGCTATCGCTATGTTGCGGGCCGAGAACAGCAGGGCGGCGTACTCATCTACTGGCTCAGTGTTCAGCCCGCAGCAGTTGAAAGGTCTGTCATGAAGTTTTATGCCCAGCTTTTCGGCAACTGCCCTGGCGGAAAGTTCATACTGGTTCTCCCTGTAGGGTATGTTACAACCCGGAAAGTAGAGATAATCGTCGCCCATTTTCAGCTCTCCTCACCTTTCATGAGCTTTTCAAATCTTGTTCCGGCGATGAGTCTGCTTATCTCTTCCTCCTCAAGGGGTTCTATTGGGGGAAGTCCCATGTCCTCCCGCATAAAGTTTGTAAAGTCATCTATCTCAAAAAGACGGCCAATTCTGGCGATGTTTTCATTTATCGTCCTGAAGGCAGCTGGAACTTTCCCGTGCTTTGCTGCAACATTCTTTATTGCCATGAGTACAGCAGCCGGCTTTACATCTCTGGGGCATCGTTCAGTGCAGAGGTAGCAAACAGCACAGTACCAGGGTTCAATGCTCTCCAGCACATTCTCCACACCCAGCACAGCCATTCGGATTATTCTCCGGGGGTTGAAGTCGTTTTTAAAGGGGTTTACCACACAGGTGGCTGCACAGGTGCCGCACTGGTAACAGCGTGATATGTACTCACCTCCGGGCTCCTGCTTTATCTCCTTCACCAGCTCAGAGCTTACCTCCCTGTAATTGGGCTCTATCTTTTCCATTGCGATCCATCCCGAGAGGACGTGTTGAACACGTTTTCCTATTCTTAATAATTTATCATTTAAAAATTTATCGAAGCCGTGCCAGAAGATGCTGCAGCGCCTCTACCGCACCCTCACCATACCTGGAAGGGGTAACAATATCTGCAACATCTTTAAGTGAGTCATCCCCAACTGCTATACCGTACCCTGACCTTGCAAGCATATCCCTGTCATTTTCGCTGTCGCCTACTGCTGCAACCTCGTGCATATCCACTCCTTTCAGTTCCATCAACTCCTCCAGCGCTCTGCCCTTGCTGACCTCTGGGGATTTTATGTGGATTGCAAACTTTGTGTCCACCACCTCTACTTTGAAATTCTTGAGGCAATCTCTCACTTCCCCTGCAGTTATACCCCGCCGCAGAACAGCTACCTCCGTCTTTCTGAGCTCCGACATAGGCACGGGTGTTACACAGTACCTTGCAGCAAGATGGTTAAATGCCCTTCGCACCTCAACCACGTCCCCCAGGTATCGCTCTATCCCCATCTCCGGGTCTTTTATGATACCGCCATTCTCTGCAATTATGCCACCCGACACGCCGATAAAGGTGCGAGCAGATTCGGCAACACACAGAATGTTGCCAGTTGCAAGAACCACCATAACACCGCGCCTCTCAAGCTCGCGCAGGATTGCCACAGCCTTCAGGTTCAGCCTCCTCCTCTCATCGGTGATGGTGCCATCTATGTCTATGGCCACTGCCTTTATCATCCTCAATCCCTTATACCATCGGCAGTTACTGTAAATATGGCCTCCCCCTCAGGGAGGTTGGGAGAGTCTATCAGTCGCGCCACCCGCTTGCCAGCCTTCGACTTGCGCAGGTATATCCTGAAGGTCGAACTGTGTCCCACCACATGCCCTCCTATGGGTGCGGTGGGGTCTCCGAAAAAGAAGTCGGGACGCATCATCACCTGATTTGTAACCACCACAGCCAGATTGTAGATATCACTGAGCTTCTGAAGTGTGTGCATGTGGCGGTTGAGCTTCTGCTGCCTGTCGGATAGCATTCCCCTCCCGGTATAGTCGCTTCTGAAGTGGGAGGTCAGGGAATCCACAACTATAAGGCCTATATTCTTCTCCCTGATTATATCCTCTGCCTTCTCGATAAGCAGCATCTGGTGGTCACTGTTGTATGCCCTGGCGACTATGATGTTTTCGAGCACCTCCCTGGGCTCCCTGCCAATCCCCTCGGCCATCTGTATAATCCTCTCCGGACGGAAGGTATTCTCGGTGTCCAGATAGAAGGCAGTTTTTCCGAGCCCTCCATCGTCCTCAGGCAGCTGAACATTCACAGCCAGCTGATGGCACACCTGGGTCTTTCCTGACCCGAATTCTCCAAAGAATTCGGTAATTGCCTGGGTCTCTATACCACCGCCAAGGAGGTCGTCCAGATTCTTGCTTCCAGTGGTTATCTTGCGCATGGTTCTGCGCTTTTCCAGCACCTCCACTCCTGTCATGAATCCCATCTGGAGGGACTCACGGGCTGCATTTATTATCTTCATGGCTGCGCTCTCGCCTATACCCGCGGCCTCCTTCAGCTCCGCTGGATGAGCCACCGCTATTGCCTCAACTGTCTTGAATCCCGCCTCACGCAGCTTCTCGGCGGTTGCTATGCCCACGCCGGGAAGTTCTTCAAGCTCCATATCAGCTTCCTCCAAGAATTGATCGTGTCTTATCAAGCAGGAGTCTGACCTCATCCCTGGGGTCCGGATTCAGATTCAGGTCTTCAACCACCAGCTCCTCCTTTCCCGTAAAATTGCTGGTCTTCACCCTTGCGACCACAACAACCTCTCTTCCGAGGAGCTCCTCTCTTCTCCGCTCTATCTCCTCCTCCGCATCTCCGGCCAGGATTTTTTCCAGAGGTACATTCAGAAGTGCCTCAGCAAGCTTATCATAGAAAGCCGCCCGCATATTCGCAGAGCCGTCGTCTATCACCACGTTGAAAACCACACCCTTACCCTCTTTCCTTTCGAAAATCTTCACACCCTCGGCAACATCCACGATTGCGCCCCGGATTTCTGCCCTGTCTCCCGGCTTAAGCTCCCTCATTTCGGCCCTCATGATTCTGTCTTCAGAAACCTCCGCAAGGGCCTCTGCACCCTCCGGATTCAGCACAACCTTGCCAAATCTGCCTACATGTATCTCCGGCTCCTCCATCCTGACCTTAACGTACCCCTTCACAACCTTCAGAACATCTCCAACCTCTATTTTACCATCTTCAACCAGCGAAACATCATCATTCCAGAGCACAAGTCTTGCACGTCCAGTTTCATCTGCCACCACAAGATTAACCACCCTTCCAGAGCTTCCGTCATCCCTGGTAAATTCACGTACCTCATAAATCCGCAGCACCTTGCAGAGAACGTCCACAGTGGACATGCCATCTTCCAGCTCTGCTATTTTCCTTACATGAACCTCCGCTTCAGGGAACTGCTCCGGCTCCACGTCGGGAGGATTGAGTATAACCCTGGTGCGGCTTCCAATATGAAGTTCCGGCTCACCGTTGAGGTCCTCCCGGGTGTAGCCATCCCGTATTCTGATTATATCCCCCTCCTGGATTTTATCAAGCCTGTCCACATCTCTGCCCCAGAACACAACCCTTATGCTGCCCGTGTCATCGGCGAGGATTAGAGAGCACACCCTCCCGGTACTCCCGTCATTGCGGGTAAACTCCCGGGGGGTAAAAATGCGCCTCACCCTTCCCACAACATCTACGCTCTGCATACCCGGAATTATATTCTCTATTTTTATATCCCTGCTTCGTGATATGCCAGTAAGTAGATTAACTCCCAGCTCGTTTGCCACAACGTGGGCGGCGCCTTCAGGTGTTATCAGTCCACCCAGCTCCCTCTGCTTCTCCTCAATACGGCTGCGAATCTCCTCTTCACCCACACCGCTTTCGGATGCTATTCTGCTGACCAGTTCATCCAGGCTCATTCTCATTCCCCATCACACCTATATCCAGCACCCTTTAAAAAACTTGGCGAAGCGCACCGTAAAAGTGAAAAGTTGTTGATACGTCCTGAGTTTCATCTATCGAAAGAAAGAAAATATGTTTTTCTACATGACTAATCTTAAGGAAGCACCCGGGGTGTGTCCATGAAGCTGGATGTGAAGTCTCCCATCTTTGTAGCCATCGCTCTGGCTGTATTCAACTACCTGTGGTACCTGGCTCTAAGCAGGGCCTACATCATCGTGGGACACACCTACGAGAGAGCGGTGGTGCTTTCCTTCGTGACCTGGATTCTCTCCCTGCCCTTCACCTTCTGGCTCCCCTACTACTTCTCCGTGGAACGGCTTCGTGCCAGACGGCTATACAGGGATAACCTGTGAAAAGAGCTTCGGCACGACCACGGTTATCCCGGTGCCTATCCAGAGCATTGTAACATAGTGCACCAGTGAATTGTACATGTGCCCGCCGTCCACAATTTTTATTATTACCGCTGAAATTGCAGCATGCATAAGAAGGAGTATCCAGACGAGCACAGCAACACTGGACATCTCAAGCTGCACGGCTGTAAACTTCACCGGCATGAACTCTATTCCATCAAGCGATATGCTCCCCCCGCCGAATATCCCGCTGCTCAGGTAATCCACCAGCGCGACTATGATAAATATGGAGATGGAAATCCCCACCATGGCGCTGTACAGCATACCCTTCAGGCTGCTTGCCAGCTGGCGCCGGAACTTGCGCAGGGCTATCATCCTGGCGAAGCTGTTCCCCAGCGTTTCGCCTATCTCGGCGGTGTCTCCGCCGGAGTAGGCAGATTCTATGAAGATTCTGCTGAACTTGTCTATAAGATTGCTTCCTGTCTCGCCGGCGAAGAAGCGCCAGGAGCGGTTCACATCGCCCAGGGTGAGCCTGCGGTACAGCGCCTTGATGTCTTCAGTTAAAGCACCGTAGTTGTGCAGTCTGAGTGCTCCTATCACCGGCGTGAGGCTGCCCCCTCTAACACCGGCGCTCGCTCCGACGGTGCGTATGAAGGTGGGGAAATTGTCGTCCTTGCGCATGACCCTCGCCTCAACCCTGCCCGCGAGCACGCCCAGGAGCAGAAGCGGCGTCTGGGATATGGCGATATTTACAGGTGTCGAAAAGGGACGCGTAAATAGGAGCACCATAAATATGGCGAAGGAAAATAGCACCACAGGTATAACCGCCTTTTCCAGCATTTGCATGTCCCTGGACTTAATATTGAGATTGTGCAGCAGGTTGTCCTTTGGAGTTATCCGGCGGATAAAGAGCAGCATTGCGACATCTACCAGGAAAAACATGAGTATCATGCCGTAAATAGCACTGTTGATGTTCATCTCTGTAAGCATCGGAAAGATGAGGGCGAAGGCGGCGACGAAGGCGAGGGTGATTATCATATTTAGATACATGTTGTTCGCAGCCTCGATGTAGTACAGGGAGCGCTTGTACATTCGCTCATACTCATTCATCACCACGGTAACTTCCTTGCGCAGGAACTCCTTGATGTCCTCGCCCGCCTGAAAGGAGTGTGCGAGGCGCTCCAGGAAGTCCTGGAAGATTACGCTGGGCGTGGTTTTCGCCACCGCCCTGCACGCCTTTATAAATCCCATGTTCCAGGCGTCGGCGATTTTAACTATCTTCTTCGCCTCTTCGGCAAGAGTCTCAAACTCCTCCTTTTCGGAAGCCATCTGGAACAGAATCTTTCTGCTTGGCCCGGTGGTTGCGAGGGTTGCGAGATAGGTGATAAACAGCGGGATGTGAGTATCGATGTTCTTTGCGCGGGCATAGATATAGTAGAAGGGGTAAATCAGGGCAATCACTATGCACAGAAAGGGGAACAGATAGGGAATTAGTGCGATAATGCCATCAACCTGAAAATAGCGGAAAACTACCAGCCTGAGCACAAGAGACACGAGCAGCCCGAATACAAGCAGAGGCAGAAAAACACCGAACATGTAGCTCCTTATGGTGAGTCCACGCCCTGCCTTTAGCAGAAAGCTGGAGAGCTCTTCCCAGAGCTTCAGCATCCTCTCCCGGAGCTTTTCCCTGAAGTCCCCCTCAAGTCCGCGCATAACTCACACCTGGAAGGGCAGCCCCTCAACGCCGTAGCGCCAGAAGCTCTTCACAATCTCGTACACCTCGTAGTAGTCGAAGATTTTGCGCCTCACGAGTTCCTCGATTATGCGCTTCCTGAGCGCCAGGTCCTTGTATATCTCCCGCTTGTCCTCGTAACCCAGCGTCGGAGCGATTTTGTTCTCCAGGATGAAGCTGTTGTACATCCCCTTGAAGAGGTGGACATCTTTGACAGGATCCCAGTCGAATATCCTGCGTGTCAGAACACCCTGGGCTTCACTGGAGTAGCCCTCAATCTCTGAGATTTCAACCACTCGCCTGAGCAGCACCTTTCCCCTGTACACGGCGCGCATTATAACGCCTATGTTTAAATTGTCTATGAAGGTAATGGGCACGTTTATAGGGTTTCCCGTTAGGCGCTGTATCATCTTCTTAACCGAGGAGGCGTGGAAGGTGCTCATCACCGGGTGCCCCGTCTGCATCGCCTGGAAGGCGATGGCACCCTCGCTTCCGCGTATTTCGCCCACGATTATATAGTTGGGCCTCGAGCGCAGGCTCGCTATAAGCAGGTCGTGCATACTCACTATGAAGTCGCCCTTCATCCCCCCGCTCACCGTGGTGAGCTGCTGCCAGCAGTTGTGGGGCACCGTAACCTCGATGGTGTCCTCGGCGGTGTACACCTTGGCGGTGGGCTCTATGAAGGCGCAGGCCGCGTTGAGCAGCGAGGTCTTGCCGCAGGCGCTCTCGCCGCAGAAGAAGATGTTCATCCCGTTCTCTATCGCCAGCCACAGGTATGCGGCTATCTCGGAGCTTATTGTGCCGTAGTCCACTATTCTCGGGATGCTCAGCGGCTCAGAGGTCTGCTTGCGCACCGAGAAGCTCGAACCCCGCCGGCTTATCGCTCGAGAATAGACGATGTTCACCCTTGAGCCGTCTGGCATGGTTCCGTCCACTATGGGTGTGGCGTCGCTTATCGCAGCGTCCATGCGCTCACCTATGCGGAAGCAGTACTCGTCCACCTCCTGGTCAGACTTGAGAACCACGTTGGTCTTGAGGTTGCCGAAGAACTTGTGCACCACAAAAATCGGCCCCAAGCCGGAGGCGAATATGTCCTCTATGTAGGGGTCTCTGCTGAAGGGCTCCAGCACGCCCATGCCTATTATGTCCCTTATCAGCTGGTAGCGAATCGCCTGCCTCTCCTCCTCGCTCAGGGGGACCTTTTTTATTAGCGAGAGCTCAAAGCGCCTCTCAGCGGTGCTGCTAACCTCGCTCAGCGCGCGGTCTATGAGCTCCTTGAGCTCCTCCTCGTCGCGGGGCATGTCCGCATGCTGGGCAAAGATGAAGAGAGCATCCACCACCTGCCTGTACTTCTCCCTGAGCTCGCCCTCAAGCGCTGGCTCAATCGCTATGTACCTTGTCTCACCCCCCTCTGGCGGGCGGTAGATGTGAATAAACACGGGTACGCCGGCGAGGTAGATTAAATTCGGAAACTCGTCCTGGGCGACCTCCCTGCTCAGCTTCAGGTGAAAGCTGGGCATCTCCCTGCCCTGGGCAACGAACTCCTGCACATAGCGCCTCAGGTGGGGGTTCTCCTTCATGTGCTTCTCCCACACCTGGAGCTCCTTCACCTCGCCTCACCTCCCACGCTAACGGGGAAGGGCAGCGCCTCTATACCTTCCTCGGTGTACTTACGTATCAAGCCATAGACATCGAAGTAGTCGAAGATCTCCCGCCTTATCATCTCCTCCAGGATGCGCGTCCTTATCTCAAGCTCGCGGTAGATTTCCTTGGTGTTCTCGTAGCCCAGCTTCTTCGCCACCTCCTCCTCGAGCACATAGCTGTTGTAGTAGCCAGAGAAGACGTGCTTATCTGTTCGCGGAATCCACTCAAACACTGCTCTGGTGAGGATTCCCTTAACCTCCGGCGAGTAGCCCTCAATCTCCACTATCTCAAGAACGCGGCGTATGAACTTTCCGTGGTAGTACAGCGCCTGCTGGAAGACCGCCAGGTTCAGGTTACCCATGATTACCTGCGGCACGTTTATGGGGTCGCTGGTGAAGCGCTGTATCATCTTGCGCACCGACGAGGCGTGGAAGGTGGCCATCACGGGTCTGCCCGCCTGAATCGCCTGAAAGGCGATGGCGCCTTCCTGGCCGCGGATTTCGCCCACGATTATGTAGTCCGGCCTTGAGCGCAGCGCCGCCTTTAGCAGGTCCTGCATTTCGACGGTGGAGAGCGCCTTGCGCTTCGCCTTGCCCAGGCTGCCCCGCGTTATTAGCTGCTGCCAGTTCTCGTGGGGCACATTCACCTCAGGCGTGTCCTCGGCGCTCAGAATCTTTGCGCTGGATTTTATGAAGCTCGCTATGGCGTTGAGCAGTGTGGTCTTGCCGCTGGCGGTTTCGCCGCAGATGAGCACCGACATCCCGTTCTCCAGGGCAAGCCACAGGTAGGCGGCCATCTGCGCACTCAGCGAGCCCCAGGCAACGAGCTGGGTGATGCTTATGGGCACTGCAGTGAACTTTCTTATTGTGAAGCTGGAGCCCTTCTTGCTGGCGTCCCTCCCGAAGATTATGTTTATCCGCGAGCCGTCAGGAAGAGCACCGTCCACGATGGGGTTGTACTTGCTCACGGGTTTGTCCAGGTACTCGCTTAGCTTATAGCAGTAGGCGTCGAGGTCGCGGTCGTAGAAGAAGCCCACGTTGGTCTCGAGGAGCTCGAAGACCTTGTGGAAGATGTAGATGTTGCCGATGCCTATGCAGTGGATGTCCTCTATGTATGGGTCGCGGATAAAGGGCTCCAGCGCACCCAAGCCTGCCATCTCCTTCATTATCTTGTACCTGAGCTCGTCGAACTCCCGGGGCTCAACGCGCACCTTCTTCTTTAACTCCTCCCCGCGCAGCAGACGGTCTTTAAGCGAGGGACGCTCGTCGCCCAGATCGCAGATCTCCTCGAGCATGCGGTCTATCATCAGCTTGAACTCCCTGGGACCCTGAGGTTCAAGCTGGTGGGGCACTATCTCCAGCATTCTGTCCAGAATCTGGTAGTACTTCTCCCTCAGCGAGGAGGTGAAAACGGGTTCTATTGAGATGTACCGCGCTTCCTTTGGGTTCTTCAGGATGTGCACAAAGATGGGGTCGCCCACGGGGTAGATGAGGTTGACCTCCTCCAGGTCGCGCATATCCCTGCTCAGGCTCACGTGGAACTCCGGCCTGGCGTTGCCTCTGCCTACAAATTCCTGAATGTACTCCCTGAGGTGGGGATTCCTTTCCAGGGCGCGGGCGTAGGCCTTGGCGTCTTCCATCGCAATGCCCCTATGCAACTGATGATATCTCTATAACAAACCCCACCCTGGGCTCCACCCTGAAACCTATGGTGTCAGCGACGGTCATCGAAGCCCCGCGGAAGCGGTACACATTTATAACCCGCTTTATACTTCCCCCGACCTCCCGCATTTTTATGGCAAAGTATATGTCGGCTATTGAGCGCAGAGTCTTCAGCGTTTCCTCGTCTATTCCGCTGGGAGAAATGGTGACGATTATTGTCTTGTTCATATTTATTACCTTTTTTATAAAGGAGATTAGCGCAAATATGTCCTTCTTTGTGAGTTTATCTATTATCAGCGAGTCCAGAGTATCTACAATAATCGCCTGATTGCGGAATAGCGCCTCGGCGCGCATCAAGCGGTAGATGAAGTCCCTACGCGGGACAACGCGACCTATCCGTGGGAAAACAGGCACGAAGAGCAGCCTCTTCTCTGTGAGGTAGCTCGCCACTTTGTATCCCAGGGAGGACATCTGCTCCAGAAAGTCCCGGGTGGTGAGCTCCGAAGAAATGTAGGTGACGCTGTTGCCGTTCTTCAGGAAGCCGTAGAGCAGCCTCTGGGCCAATATGCTCTTGCCAGAGGCGTTTTCACCCTCTATCACCATGAAAGAACCTGCGGGTATCCCTTTTCCTATTCTTCTGTGCAATTCATCCGTTTTAAGGGATATTTCAAGATATTTTGTCCCCTCCATTACTACGGTATAACCCCCGCAGGGTTAATAAACATTTTTTTTCTGCGGTCGAAACGACTAACATATGCGACGTTAGAGTTTCGGGATATATTTCACAGGTCGAAAGTTCCCCGGAGGTGTTGCATGAGCCCGCGGCAGCTTGCTATTGCATCCTTTATTCTGCTCGGGGTGGTTGACGGCGTGCTCACCTATATGGGGGTGAACTTCTTTGGCCTCATGGAAGGAAACATCTTTATGAGGGCTCTGATAGAACAGAGCTGGCTCTACTTCTTCGGGTTGAAGATTGTGGTTTACGCCCTGCTTGCAAAGGCTTCGCTTTACATACTGCCCAGGATTGCACCCGCAACGCTTGCGCTTCTCGGCACCGGTGTGGTTGTCCACAACATCTCGCTCATAGCCTCATCGCTATAGAGTGTACTTTCCAGAGCGCCTTATCCTCTCCACCACCTCCTTCACTGTTTCCAGGTCAACGCCAAGCTTCTCCATCATCTCCCCGTAGGTGGGTCGCTCGCCGCGCCTCTGATACTCTATATAGGTCCTCACAAACTCCCTTTCCAGCCTCTCCAGCTCTTCTGGTGATGTGGCTCTCTTCTTCCTCCACGGCAGTTTGACGGGCAGTCCCGCGGGCAGCCCTGGCGGACGCAGCCTGTGTGGTATCCTGATGCGCAGCTTACCCTTCCTTTTGAGCACCAGCAGTATCAGCACCGGGAGGAGCAGTGCCGGAAGGATTTTAGTCTTCGCCTTCAGCCGTGTGAGCAGGCTCTCCCCGGGGATGCTCACAGGTATCCGCAGCTCCTCCAGGGATGTGGTATACGTGCCCCCGCTTTCGTCGCGGTATATGATATCCAGTGCAGGGAGCACAACCTCCGTGGTGCTGGAGTTCAGTCCCCTCTCCATGAGAAGAAAGCTCGTCAGCACGACTTTACCGGCCTCCACACTGCCGCTCCAGCTGCTGATGTTGAGCATTACACCCGGAGGCACCTCAAAACTGAAGCTCACAAAAGCGGTACTTCCGCCCAGATTGCGCAGGAGCACTGTGATGGTCACATTTCCCCCTCTTGTAAGATTTCCCTCGGCATACCACTCTGCAGTAATAACCGGTGGCGAGGCCGCTGTAGAGTTATCCTGCCTTTCCTCCTCCTTCTCTTTCCGTGGTATGCTCACCTCCACCATGCTGCTATTAAGGCTGTGGATTCCGCCATAGCTGTCGCTGTAACTCACACTTGCTTCTGGCAGGGTATGGTTCCCCGCAGAGGGCGGTGCGAGAAGGTAGGAGATGGCCACCTTCCTGCCGGGAGGCAACGCTCCCCTCCAGGAGCTGCTGCCGGAGAGCAGAGTCCAGTTGGCTGGCACACTGTCCTCAAGCACAACATCCAGTGCAGTACCGTCTCCTCTGTTGGTAAGCTTCAGGCTGATTTTTACGCTTCCGTTCTCCAGCGCGGCATTTTTCTCCAGCTCCAGCTCCGGCAGACGGAGCAGCGCATAGTCGTAGGCGATGAGTCTTCCCTCTGATACAATCGCCACATCTTCTCTGATACCATCCCCGTCGAAATCTGCCGCAACCAGCTCGTCTATCTCCACTCCGGTATCGAAGCTCCAGCTTATGTTTCCGTCATCCACTGCATATATCACAGTGCCGGCAGCTACCAGGTAGTAGTCTATCACACCGTTCCCGTCCCTGTCCACCGGTACAATTCCGTTCACCTTTCCATCCAGGGACAGGCTCCACACCTCATTCCTGTGAGAGTCCAGAGCAACGAGCGTGTCGGCTATTCCCGCCAGAAGGTCGTCAGCGGCGCCGTCCCCGTCAAGGTCTGCATGGGAAAGAGCCCTCACCTCCGCTGCGGCATCATATCTCCACACCAGGGATGCGTTGGAGTTGAGCACATCTATGCGCCTGCCATAACCCACGGCAATATCGTTGCGCACCATGTCCCCCATTAGGTCCAGCACCGCTATGACACGTACCCTGCTGGATGTGGAGTATTTCCAGGTGTAGTTGCCGGGATAGCCAGCAGGAAGCAGATAGAGGTTTCCGAAGCTCTCGTCGGCATAGCTTCCGGTGCCAACGAGCACCACGTCCTCATATCCGTCGCCGTCGAAATCTGCGCT
>WANX01000001.1 GCA_015521565.1 Candidatus Hydrothermarchaeota archaeon | reverse complement strand
GTGAGCTAAATGAAGATTCTAATACTTGGTTCGAAGGAATATCCGATGGGTACAGGCGATGACCCGCTGAAATCAGGGGGCATTGAAGTATATACGCAGCACCTGGTGGAAAAGCTAAGAAGAAAAGTGGAAGTAATTATAATTACAAGGAAATTTAAAAAAGTAAAGAGTTATGAGAAAAATGGTAATGTGGAGGTTTACAGAGTTCCCTGGATAAGGGGCTTCTACCTCAGAAATCCAACCTTTAACCTTGCGGCCTTTATCAAATCCCTTTTTCTGGACTGCGACATAATACTTTCGCAGGGGCCAGTAGCCACTGTTTTTGCTGTGATAGTCTCAAAATTGAAAAGAAAAAAGCTTGTGGCAAGACCAGCTGGTATAGCTTATATTCAGCCTCAGTATCCAGCTGCTATTAAAAAACTATTATATTTCATAGAAAAGCTTGCGTATAAAGGTGCAGACATGGTCGTTTTCTTGTCAGAAGCAGAAAAGAACCAGTTCAAAATAAAGCTTGGATATATTCCTGAGAATCATGCTGTAATACCCACCGGGGTAGAGATTGCAGATGCAAAAAAAGATGAGATAGAGAGGATAAAGAAATTTTATCGACTTGAAGGAGTTGTGATAACTTTTGTTGGCAGATTAATAGCTGTTAAAGGTTTAGATTTGCTCATAAATGCGGTTAACGGTATAGAATACAAAATAAAGCTGCTGATAGTTGGAGACGGACCTGAGAGATTGAGACTCGAGAAGCTGGTTGAAAAAAACAATTTGCAGGAAAAAGTGGTTTTTGCTGGATGGCGGAGAGACATTTCAGCAATTCTCGCGGCAAGCGACATCTTTGTACTCCCCTCCTACTCCGAGGGTTTGCCCCTCGCCCTTCTCGAGGCCATGGCAGCAGGCAAAGCGTGCGTGGTCACAGACATAGGCCTGCCGGTTGAGCACCGCAGAGATGCGCTCGTTATAAAGCCCGGTGATGTAAAAGAGCTGAAGGAAGCCCTGATTGAGCTTGTAGAAAACAGGGAGCTGAGAGAAAAACTTGGAAAAAATGCAAAGAAAAAAGCCTCCGGATTCACATGGGAAAAGACAGCGGAGGAGTATCACAGGATTTTTAAATCTCTATCAGGTGGCTAAACCCTGGTATCCTTCACCCAGCTCCAGTTCTCCTCAAACCACTCCACAGTTCTTTTAATACCCTCCTCCAGGGTAACCCTGGGTTTCCAGCCCAGGATTTTTTTAGCCCTGGTTATATCGGCCCAAGTGGCCTTCATGTCTGCCTTATGAAACTCCCTGTTAACTATCTTTGCCTTCTTTCCCGTATACTTCTCAATGAGTTTGATAACCTCCATCAGTTTATGCGGACTATCGCTTCCCAGATTTATTATCTGGTAGCCCACCTTCTTGAGGGCCTTAATCGTGCCCTCCGCTATGTCGTCGATGTAGGTGAAGTCCCTGCTCTGCTCTCCGGAGCCGAAAACTTCAACTGCGCTGCCCTTCATTATCCAGTAGATGAAGCGGTAAACGCTCATATCCGGCCTGCCCGCCGGGCCGTAGACTGTGAAGTACCTCAACACAGATACGTCTATATCATAAAGGTAATGGTAGGTATATGCCAGAACCTCTGCAGCCTTCTTGGAAGCAGCGTAGGGTGATAGAGGTGTGTTTGCAGCCAGCTCTTCCCTGAAGGGCAGGGGCAGGCCTGCATACAGGGAAGAGGTAGAAGCGAGCACAAACTTCTCGACGCCGTGCTCCTTCATCAGCTCAAGCAGATTCAGCGTACCAAGGGCGTTTGTTTTAAGGTAGCTCCAGGGGTCTCTGATGGAGTTTCTGACGCCTGCCATGGCGGCCTCGTTTATCACTGCCTCGAACTCATGCTCCTGGAATATTTTATTCAGTACCCCGTAGTCCTCGATATCTGCTCTGTAAAATCTGAAGCTTTCCCTGCCGTTCAGTCTGTTAAGCCTCCATAACTTTACCTTTTCGTCGTAGTAGCTGTTTATGCTGTCAACTCCCACAAGCTCATGCCCTTCTTCAAGCAGCTTTTCCGAAACCTTCCAGCCTATGAAGCCTGCACACCCTGTAACCAGTATTTTCATACCTGTTCCACCCTGCCAACGCCTGTATACTCAAAACCAAGCTTCTTTATCGCATCTTTTTCAAAGAACCCCCTGCCGTCAACAATCAGGCACTCGTCCGCCGCTCTCCTTCTGACCTCCTTCATTTCCAGCTCCCTGAACCTGTCATGGTCTGTTACAAGAACCACACAATCGGCGTCGTTGAAAATCTGCATTGGCTCTGCAAACTTTGCCCCCTTTTTGATGGTTTCCTCACTGCCTACAAAGGGGTCGTAAGCATAAACCTCGGCTCCAAGCTCCCTGAGCTCCTGTATCACAACGTCAGAAGGAGAGTTCCTTATATCTCCTGTGTTTTTCTTGTAGGACAGTCCGAGAACGACTATTTTTGAGCCATTCACAGGCTTCTTAAGCTTATTCAAACCCCTGACAATCAGCTCCACCACATGCGCCGGCATGCTGTCGTTCACACTTCTGCCCGCCAGGATAACTTTTGGATGAAAGCCCAGCTGCTGCGCCTTGAAGGTCAGATAGTAGGGGTCCACCGGCAGGCAATGCCCGCCAACTCCGGCGCCTGGGTAGTACTTGACAAAGTTCCACTTTGTCCCTGCGGCCTCGATTACCTCGTAAACATCCACGCCCAGCCTTTCAAAGATTAACGCAAGCTCGTTCATTAAAGCTATGTTCAGGTCCCGCTGCACATTCTCTATTATCTTGGCGGCTTCAGCTGTCTTAATGTCTCTCACCCTGTGCACGCCCCTCGCTATGGTTCTGTACAGCTCCGCCGCCACATCACACCACTCCCTGTTCACCGCCCCTACAACCCTGACTATCTTGTCAACAGTGTGCTCCTCATCCCCGGGATTATAACGCTCGGGTACGTAGGCCAAGCCGAAGTCCTCTCCCGCCCTCAGACCGCTCTTCTCAAGCACGGGCCTAAGCTCGCTTTCAGTGCAGGTGGGGTGCACTGTGCTCTCCAGCACCACCAGCTTCCCCCTGCTCAGCCCCTTTGCTATTGTTTCTCCAGCCGCAAGCACCGCCCTGAGGTCAGGAATCTTCTCCCGGGTAACCGGTGTGGGAACGCATATAACTGCAGCGTCGCATTCTCTGGCAGCCCCAACCCCGTCCAGAGTTGCCCTGAATCTGCCCCTGCTGAGCGCTCTCTGCAGCAGCTCTTCAAGGTTCAGCTCTTTTATATGGCTCTCACCCGAGTTTAACTTCTCAACCACCTCCGGCTTAACGTCCACGCCTGTAACCTCAAATCCCCTCTTCGCAAACTCCAGTGCAGTGGGCAGGCCCACATATCCCAGACCGAATACCGCCAGCTTTACCTCTCTTCTTTCAATCCTCTCTATCCACTCTTCTCTGTACATCTCCCACAACCTCTGCAATCAACTTCACCTCTTCCTCCTTCAGCGCAGGGTGAACGGGCAGGCTCAGCACCTCCCTGCTCGCCTTCTCCGCCCTGGGGAGGCTGACATCGCCATAGCCCAGCTCCAGGTAGAGCCTCTGCCTGTGCACCGGTTTGGGGTAGTGAATCCCATAGCCTATCTTCGCCTTTTCCAGCTTTTTTATGAGCTCTTCCCTCCGCTCTGCTCTAACTGTGTACTGGTGGAAGACGTGCTTAACCTCTGGCATAACGTAGGGGATTTCTATCCCCTCCACGCCTTTAAGCTCTCTGCTAAGCATGGCGGCGTTTTCTATTCTGCGGGCGTTCATCTGCTCCAGCTTTGCGAGCTGAACCAGACCAATAGCGGCGGCGATGTCGGTCATGCGGTAGTTGTATCCCAGCGCTATGTGCTCGTACCTCACCCTTGAGCCGTGCTCCCTTATCAGCCTCGCCCTCTCTGCAACCTCATCGCTGCTGGTGGTTACCATACCACCCTCGCCGGTGGTCATGTTCTTCGTGGGATAGAAGGAGAAGCACGCAGCGTCGCCGAAGCTTCCAACCCTTCTGCCCCTGTATTCAGCGCCGTGCGCCTGGCAGGCATCCTCGATGAGCTTCAAGTTGTAATCCTCGCATATCTCGGTTATGGCGCGCATATCGCAGGCCTGGCCATACAGGTGCACTATTAACAGAGCCCTTGTTTTACGTGTGACCTTCTCATTAATATCCTCCGGGTCAATGTTGAAGGTCCTCTCGTCTATGTCAGCAAACACAGGCCTTGCGTTGCAGTAGAGTATTGCGTTGGCGCTTGCGATGAAGGTGAAGGGCGTGGTAATCACCTCGTCTCCGGGCCTAATTCCGCAGGCGAGCAGCGCAACATGCAGAGCCGCTGTGCCAGAGCTTGTGGCAACAGCATGGCGCGTGCCAACGTAGCTCGCGAAGGCCTCCTCGAAGGCCTTCACCCTGGCGCCCTGGGCGAGCATTCCCGAGCCGAGCACCTCCAGCACCGCCCGCTTCTCCTCCTCGCCTATCAGCGGCTTTGCAACTGGTATCATGCCCTCACCCTATCCTGTTGAGCTCCTTCAGCTCAGGAGGCAGCTCCTTAAACCTCGCGGGTGCACCGATGGCCAGGTGCCAGGGTGGCACATCTCTTGTTACAACCGCACCCGCAGCCACCATTGCTCCCTCTCCAACCTCAACGCCGGGCAGGATTGTGGCGTTTGCACCAACGGTGCACCCCTTCCTGAGCTTCGGCCCACGAAGCTCCCTATCGTCGCCTCTTATCGGATACCTGTCGTTAGTAAGCACGGCCATTGGACCGAGGAAGACATAGTCCTCCACCACCGTATTTACAGGGATGTAAACCATACTCTGAATACTCACCCTTGAGCCGATGCAGCATCTTCCCTCTATTATGCTGCTGCTTCCCACCAGCACGCGGTCGCCTATGCGTGTGTGCTCCCTTATGAGCACATTGTGCCCTGTTCTGAAGTCGTCCCCTATCTCAACGTCGCAGTATATCACCGTCCCGCTCCTTATTATTCCGCCCTTCCCGACCACCGCCGGTTTGCACCCCTCGGCGTACTCATAGCCCACAATGGCTCCCTTCTGGACAACAGTATTTTTTCCCAGTATCGCCCTCATACTTCCACCTTCAAAAAAGCGCCCTCCTGTGCAGAACGCTGGGCGAGGAGAGCTATCCTCACAGCCGCAACCCCCTCGGCGCCCCCCACCGCAGGCCTTCTGCCCTCTTCGATGCTCTCTATAAAGTCCATAAGCTCCAGCTTCAGGGGCTCTGCCCTCTCCACATTCACATCCCTTACGCGTGGGCTGCCGAACCTTATAACAAACTCTCCGAAGGAGTCGTACCCCCTGTTTATAACACTCTCGAACACCCTGAGCTCCTGGCTGATGAAATCCAGCTCCGCGTAGCCGCTGCTCCCGGTTGCGCTCAGCCTCCTGATTTTAACCGGTGTTATCCAGTTCACCTGGGTCACACACGCCACATCTCCGTACTCAAGAAAAATCAGCGCCTGGTCTTCTCTGTCCTTCGCCAGCACCCTCTCCGCCCGGGAGAACACCCTCTCCGGCAGCCTGGACAGGAGAAAATTGAACACATCTATATCGTGGACCGCCAGGTCCAGGTACACATTGGCGTCTTTTATTTGCGGAGGAAAAATTCCCACCCTTTTGGAGGTGAGGGATATGGTTCTGCCCAGCACGCCCTGCTCCACCATCTCCCGGAGTCTCCTGACAGCGGGGTTGTATCTCTCTATGTGCCCCACCGCAAGCACCAGGCCGGCGCGCTCCGCCCTGCTTGCGATCTCCGCAGCCCTCTCGAAGGTGTCTGCGAGCGGCTTCTCCACCAGGATGTGGATTCCCATATCAATGCAGGTGAGGGCAATTTCATGGTGAAAGGCCGTGGGTGCGGCGATGCTCACCGCCTCCAGCTCCTCCCTCCTGAGCATCTCCTCATAGCTTCTGTAGTAGCGGCATCCATACCGCCGGGCCACCTCTGCAGCGCCTTCATCTGGATCAGCTATGGCAAGCAGCTCCACTCCGGGCAGTTCACTGTAAACCCGCACATGGTTTCTCCCCATGTTGCCGGCGCCTATCACCCCTACCTTAACCAAGGAACCACCTCACGGCGAGTAGAGCGATTACCGCCTCTACCCCGAGTATTAACAAGGTCACCTCATACTCGTACGCTCTTCCCTTAACTTTTTTTAAAATAAGCAGCCCCACATGGGCGGTGTCGTATATTCCGTGATAGGGCATCTCCAGGCTCCCGTCCCGCTGCGGCTTCCCGAAGGCCTCAACCTTCATCCTCTTCCTCAGGGGCAGCAGGAAGTCCAGGAAGTAGGGCAGGAAGAGCACCAGTGCCAGCTTCTCCATGTTCCCGAGTATCGCAACGCATGCGATGAGCGCCCCCACGCTGTAGGTGAGCGAGTCGCCGGGAAAAACCCTTGCCGGAAACCAGTTGTAGCGCAGAAAGGCGAGCAGGGCGAGGGCCATGCAGCCTGCAAGCACAGCCACCCAGCCAGAGCCGCTCTGCCAGGCGACGAAGCCCATGGCAGAGAGTATAATCACACCCATCCCGGCTTCAAGACCGTTGTAGCCAGCGAGCATATTGAAGCCGTTGGCTGCGCCTGCTATGCCTATAGGGACGATGAGGAGGGGGTAAAGGATGCCGAAGTCAACGGTTCCGAAAATAGGTAGCACCATGCTGCTCTGTCCGGCGTTTACCGCCATCATTGGCAGCGCTGCCACAAGGGTGAGCAACGGTTTCTGCCACTGCCTCAGACCTATCTTCCATCCCAGGATGTCGTCCAGAAAGCCTATGATGCTGATAATCAGCACAGTGCTCAGAGTGGCGAGGATGTATATGAGGTTGGAATCCTGCTTCAGATAAAAGGTGCTCAGCGCTATGTAGTACAGCACTCCAGCTACAAATCCGCTCACCACGGCTATGCCGCCCATCTCAGCCACCTCTGGCCTGGAGTACTTGTTCATATCCCTGCCTACCAGGCCTATGCGGCGGGCAGCTCTGATCCACGGAGGAACAAGCAGGTATGTTACGGCGAAGCTTACCGCGAAGGAGAGCAGCAGCAGGGGCTCCATGGAGGAAGAGTATCGGATAAGCGTATAAATAGATAACGGCAGGGCTTCCACTCACACTCCAGCGCAGCGCCCGGGCAAAACCGCATATTTTCCAGGAAAACAATTAAATAACCGGCAACCGCTTTATTATATATATAATGGCTTTGAAAAAAGATTCACAGCTCTTCACAGTTGACCTGCTTCTCGCCCTGGTACCTCTCACAATAGTGCTGGGTCTGTCTGCAAATATAATGTCAGGAATAGTATCATCCCAGCTTGAGTACGCAACCTCCTATGAAAAGAGCAGAATAGCCCTGGACATGGGCTCTGTTCTCTCCAGGAACTCAGAGCTCGGCCTCGCTGCGGACATCACCGCCTCCGGGGATGTGGTGGGGAGCCCTGCCATAAGGCAGAGGTGGACACCGCCCCCGCTGTACACGCCTCCGCCCATAGGCCCGAGACCAATGATATTCACCCAAATCAATGTCACAGAGTGGTGGGTGCCCTTCAAGCGGGAGTCGCTGCTCAGGATAAGTACAGTGGACGGAAGGAACATCCTGGACATAGCCACGATGGCGCGCAACAGAAACACATCCACCACCCTGATAGGCGGCTCAGAGGTGAATCTTCTGAACGCCTCCCTGCTCGCCATTCTCTCTGGCGGATACCCCTTCAGGGTTGCGGTTTTACCCCTGCCACGCAAATCCTCGGACCTGACCCTTGCTTCGGTTGCCGGGATTATGTTCTACAACTACTCCCTTGTTGACCTGGACGGCAACGGATACATCGAGGAGGACGAGGTTGTAACCCTGGTGCCCTACGCGGAGTATGGTACTCTGGTAGATTTATTTACCCTGGAGCTGCCGGTGCTCTTCATGTTCGACGAGCGCGTTGACCTGAGCAGATACAGCAACTTCACCGAGGATGTTTACGAGGTGCCTGTACTGACGGATTCCGGAGGGAGAGGAGCCGTATTTCTCATATTCAGCCATCCCGAGGTAATAAACAAGTCCTGGATAAAGGGCAACGAATTCGCGCTCAGAAAGACGGGGATACCCATGGCCGTGCCGGAGGTCACCATAAGCAGACGTCACCCCTACTCCACTTCTGCGGATGATGCGCTGAACGGCACAATCACCATCTCAGTCAACTCGGTAGAAGTATTCAGCGGAACCCTGGGCAACACAGAAAACAGAAGCATAACAGAAACCTTTGTGGCAGAGCTGCGACCTGGCGCAAATGTGGTAAAGGTGGAGGTAAGCAACTGCACCCCAAACTCCACTGGGAGGCTCTTTGTAAGAATAAAGGGCACCGACATGTGGGTATCTCAGCGCATACTTATGATGCCCGCCCACCTGGTTGTGGCGGTATCTGGAGGGAGGGTGGGATGAGCAGGGGCTTTATCTTCACCATGGATGCGATACTGGCGATGATTCCCGTATTCATAGTGATAGCAGCTGCCACCTCGGTATCCTCCACCGGCGAGCTGCTGGGACAGCAGGTGGGCTCTGCAAAAGAAGCCATGGTGGCTTCAAATACAATGTACCTGATGGCAAAGCAGGGTGTGCTGGATGAGATTTCCAGAGCAGTGGTTTCCGGCGACCTTCAGGGGGCCAGGCATACAGCCGAACGCTGGCTGGAATCGGCACTGCCTGATAAGTACAGGTACAGAATTGTTATGGAGTATCCCAACGGCACTCAGGTAGAGGTGGCGGGCAGCAACCCTCCGCAGGATGCATCGGTTTCTCATGTGATGCGCACCCAGGTGGTTTACCTGGGCAAGGTGGGGTACCTCGGGCAGGCATGGTACGTGGGTGTGCCCCCCTCCATAAATGTGGATGCAGACGACATAATGGGCGATAAGAACGGCGACGGCGCGGTGAACGCCAGCGACCAGGTCTACCTGGGCAGGTGTACATCCAGAACCTCCTGCACCTACGACAGCACAGAAACAGACAGCGACGGCTGGTACTACTTCAACTTCACAGTACCCGGCAAGCCCGTTTTTACTCTGTTCATAATCAACACCAACTCAGACCACCACCGCTACTATGTGGAGATAAGGAACAACAGGACAGGAGGAGCATGGCAGAGGGTAACAACACTGAATCATGTGTGGTACTCTGTGCCAGTGGACCTGACCAAGTGGGTGATGGGGGACGGCTGGCTGAATGAGGTCAGGATTAAGGTGTGGGGAAATGTTCACATAAATTATCGTGGAGACTGGGGGGCTCCCTACGATGCCTACGTGAAGGGCAGCAGCAAGATAATAAGCCTCTACGGCTCAGGGCTGAACGTTAAGGTGGAGGTCAACGACACCACCACAGATCCCCAGATGGCAAACACCGACTTTACCCTCACCCTGACCACCCCCGACCCCGCGACGGTGGGGTCGCTCACCTTCAGCAGGCTCTACCTGCCCGCCTATAATCCCTATACCTTGGGCTCCTGGAGGAAACTTAGAGTAAAGGTGTGGGTTGACGGCAACCTGGTCTTTGACATCCGGGAAAGGCAGCGTCAGGACATCTACTACACCGCCCTCATAGTTGACCTCACCCCCTACCTCAAAAATCCCGGAACCCACACCCTGCAGGTTGACATGGACTACGGCTCCTGGTACGACCCCTATCCCATGCTTGTCAGGTCCTACACCAAGGGGCCCAGGCTGCTGCAGGTGGTTACCGTACCCATCAACCCTCCCTGGCCCCGGGAAACCGCCTATCCCTCGGACACCTACTCCACCACCTTTACCATCCCCGACCCGAGCATCGCCGAAAATGCGAGCATTTCCAGTGCAGTTTATCTGCTCAACGCGGACCAGGATGCGGACAAGGTGGATGTGCTGTTAAATAGCGCCAACATTCTAAACGGCACCGGCTATGCCTACGACTGGTACAGATTTGTAAAGAACCAGCTCCAGGAGGGCAGCAACACTGTATCCGTCACCCTGACCAACACAAAGGGTGACGGCTGGGGCGTCGAAGGTCCAGGGAACCAGCTGCTCATAGGCTACGAGATGGGCAAGCTGGCCTTCGGCACCGGCCCCGGTCCGGATGTGGAGACCGCCAAGAAGAACGCCCTGGAGCAGCTGCTAATAAAGATGGGCTACGACTCCGACGACAACGGCGCAATTTCTGGTACAGAGCTGGACAGCGTCAAGAGCATAGGCATAGTCGCCTACAACGGTTCAGCGCCCGGCGACTGGGTCACCAATACCAGCTTTCTTATAGACTGGGAGTCGAGCGAGGCCAAGGCTATAGCTGCGCAGCGCATGGGGCAGAATCCGGGACAGGTAATATTCAGACTCTACATCTGGAGGGAGTAGCCCTGCAGCGCAGTGCCTTTGTGTTCAGCGGCATGGCCTTTCTCCTCGCAATACCCGCTGTAATTCTGGCCGCCTCTCTGCTGAACATGGTCAGCACAGGTACGGAGATATCCGGAATATACATCGCCACCACCAAGGTGTCATCAACAGGAGAAAGTGTGGCCACCGATATAAGGGACATACTGGAGAAGGTCACGGCCGTTAGCACCCAGAAGGCCACCCGGCTGGCGGTGGAACTCTCCTTCTCCTACGAAGACCCGGTGCCCGGCTACGCTGCCTCCTACTTCGACAGCGACGCCAGGATATTCCGTCCCGGCAGGAGTCTGCTTTTCATCCGCGACATTGCACTGAGCGGTGTAAACGAGGGCAGCGACACAGACTTCAGCGGCATGAACGAGGTGCTGGAAGAAGCGATAGAGGACTACTCAAGGCTCACCGGACTGGACATAACCCTCATTGCACCTGACGGAGACACCTGCGTGCCCAACAACTGCAATGTGCTTGATTCAGGCAATGTTGAGATAGTTCCGGCGCAGTTCGGAATGTATGCACTGATAAGCGGCAGCTGGAGGCTTGTGGTCAGGGATACAAATGCAAACGTCACCTGGAATCTGTCTCTTGAGCCCAGGTACACTCTCAAGTTCAACAGATCAGGCTCTGTTTACACCCGCAGCTATCTGACGAAGTCCTACATTAGCATAATAGGATTCCAGGACCCTCTGGTGTGGTGGGTGTTAAGCAGGTGGTCCACAGTTTACAGGCTGGGCAGTGTAAAAGAAGAGTCCCCGGATATAACCACCTGGCCCATAGTGCGCTCACCTGTGGAGCCTCCCTCAAGGGTGGGCACCATGACAGTAAACCAGTCCAACACCTCTGAGTACTTCCTCAACGACCTGGGCAGGGACGTGGTGGAGCGCAGATACCACACCAGCAGCTACGGCCCGAGCTTCTTTGACATGCTTGAGGGAAGGTGGTGGCTCTCAAAGCACTACAGGGAACTCGCGCCCCTTGCAGACAGCGGCGAGCGCCTGGAAGTGGGCCTGGAGAGCTTTATACCCAACGATCCGTTAAGGATTCAGAACGACGTCAGCGGTGTGAGGTACTCCTCTCTCTACCAGTACTACTTCAGCTCCTTCTTTGCCCTTTCACCCTACTACAGCTACATCACCGATGCAGCACCCTACTACAACGCCTTCGAGTACATCAGCACAAACCTGGACAACTCCTCCTTTGCCCCACCTTCGCTGATATGGAATGGCAGCAACTTCACAGCAATTACCGCAGGGACCTGGAACAGCTCTGCTCTGCAGAACGTATATGTGGTCACCGCCTCCAGGCAGCAGGCCTACAGCTTTCTGATAAATCACGACATCCACGTAGATGAATACAATAAAAGCGGATACGACAACACCACGGTAAACACGGCCGTGAGGTACAATCTGAGCTGGGCTCTGGAGTAGTTTTCCAGCTATCTGAACCGCCTTATAAATTCCCACAGCCTCTCCAGACCAATTCCCATCTTCTCCACATCTCTGTCCCGGATAATACCCCGCGTGTATGCACTGGCTATCTCGGCTGCATAGTACTGAAACCTGTGCTCGGGACACATTCTGGAGAACTCTTCATCGGCCAGCCGGGTCTTCCTTGCCCTTATTCTGAAGTCCCTGTTCCATATAACGTCCTGCACAAACCTCCTGCCGCAGACTGTGCAGCTAACCGTCTCTGTAATCCGGAACTTCTTCTCGTAGACCACATACATTCTCCATACATTCACCTCATAAAACCCCCGATTCACCGGGAGCACATTTTAATTTTGAGGCCGTTGTTAGGTAGGCTTTTTTAAGTCATGGCAAGAAGGAGGCGCTACAGAGAAGAAAAAAAGCGCTTTGACCCGAGGCTTGCGGCGCTTTTTGCTGTTGGTATTATGATAGTCTCCAGTCTGGCCTATGCGATTCTCTCAAAGCCCCCGGTTGAAGCTCCCCCCACGCCCTCGCCTGAGGTATCTCAGCCGGAGCAGCAGCCTGCACCTGAATTCACCTCAGACACAGATGGGGACGGAATTCCGGATACCATTGAAGCGGAGATCGGCACTGATCCCTGGGTGAGGGACACCCGGGAGACCCTCGCGGAGAGGCGCTCTCAGCTGGAGGCGGCGTATTCCAGCGGGGCCATTTCCCGGGAGGAGTACACAGCGCTGAGCAGCAAGCTTGAGCTTGCCGAGGCACTTCTGAGGTAGCGGAAATGAAGATGGTGGTGTGTGGCAAGGGGGGCGTGGGAAAAACCACCATAGCGGGTACCCTGGCCAGGCTATTTGCAGAGCGGGGCTACAGCGTCATAGCCGTTGATGCTGACCCGAGCATGAACCTCCACACTGCCATAGGTGTGGAGAATCCCACACCCGTCTCCAGGCTGCGTGAAATTATAAATGAGCGTGCGGTAATTGCCCCGGGAATGTACAATTTGAATCCGCGCGTGGACGACATTCCAGAGCGCTTTTCCAGTGTCAGGGGAAGTGTGAGGCTTATTGTTATGGGCACTGTGGAGCAGGCGGGGCAGGGGTGCCTCTGCCCCGAGAACACCTTCCTGCGTGCCCTGCTCCGCCACCTTGTGCTCAAACGCAGGGAAATGCTAATCCTCGACACGGAGGCCGGGGTGGAGCATCTGGGCAGAAAGGTTGCAGAGAACTTCGACCTCATGCTGGTGGTCGTGGAGCCAGGAGGCAAGGCCATCGAGATGGCAAATCGTCTCGTGAAGCTCTCCGGGAAGATGGGTATAAAACAAATTTACGGCGTTGCAAACAAGGTGGCGAATGATGAGCAGGTGAAATTCGTTGAAGAGCATTTAGCGGCAGAGTTGCTGGGGAAGGTACCCTACGACAGCGCTGTTGTGGAATCTGACCTGAAGGGCGTCCCCCTTCTTGACATGGGAAAGAAGTCCCCCGCCCTCAGAAGCATTGTGCGGCTCTCAGAAAAAATAGAGGAGCTTTTCAAAAGACAGGCTACTCCAGGTTGATAACGTCCATCACCTTACGCCACTTGTTTCCTTCCATCTGCATTACCCATACCTTTTTGAGCTTTGCGTTGTCCTTCGGCTTCCACTCCCTCGCCCACTGCAGAACCTCCTCTCTGGTAGGCATTCTGTCTGTCTTCTTTATGGTGACAAAGCGCTTTGCCTCGACGCCCTTCATAGTCCTCCCGCGGATGACCACATCTCTCCCAAGATACTCTAAACCATTCACGTAATACATTCCCGCAACCTCCTGAAATTTTTCTCACCAGTCCCAGTATAAAAACCTTTTGGTTTTGCGGACCGGGTTGTGCTATCTGGAAATCATTTCGCCTCATGCTGGTGCCTACTTTTCACCCCGGCTCATAAACTTTCCCGGCATTGAAAAGCTGCAGCGATGAGCAGAATCTCTCAGCAGTGTGTGTCCAATACCGCACTGGCGGAATGTTTGTCAGATAATACAGCAAGGGTGCGCAGCACCGAAAACATTTCTGAAATTCAGATCTCAACCACTATTTTATTGTACTTCAGCCTTGGTTTCAGGCTGCGCTTTCTGCCCTTTTCAAGAGCCACTATCCCCAGCTTCTTCAATTCCATCACAGATTTGTAAACGTTTTTAACATCCTTCCCCAGCTTCTTCGCAAGCTCTCTTATAGAGTTTGGCTGCTCCTTTTTTATCGCGCTGAGAATCTGCAGCTCGTTTTTTGTCAGAAGAGCTTCGGCTGACACCCTTACCTCCCCCTCCACCACTCTGACTCCGGGATGCTCCAGAAGGTATCTCCAGTCCTCCAGGTCTATCTGTGCAAGCACGTCCTCAGGTCTGCGCCTCAGGTACGCTTCCAGATTTTCAACTGTTCCGTACTTCTCCTCAAACTCCCTTATTTTTTCTTCAGCTTTTAGCTCTTTTACAAATCTTACTCGCATATCTCTTCCCTCAGTTTTTCAAGCTCAATTTTGCCATATTTTTCTATATGGGAGATAACAGCCTCCAGGGCATCTTCAAGCTTGGTGTATTTGATTTTCCTTCTGTCAGGGTGAATGTGGGCAAATCCGTGATGGTAACTGTCGATGAGGAGACCATCCTCCTTCACCACTATAGCCCAGCCCTTGCCTTCAACCTCTCTGAATAATATCGTCCTCTCCTTTATTTTTAACATCTTTTCCATATATTGGAGAAATTACCAACGGATATATAAATGTTTTGGTTTTTTTACCACACTTGATTCTGCCTTTCTGTAGCAAAATTTTAGCACATTCTCCTATTTTTTCCTAACCCTGTACACCGGTGCCCCCCACTCAGGGAAGATTCTCTCAACCAAGCCTTCATCTGCCATCTCTATGAGCAAATCCTGAAGGTTGCAGCCGGTGAGAGCCTCGTACTTTTCCGGCTGTGTTAAGCGGCGCTGCTCAACCTCCTCCTGAATCCGCGCCAGCTTTGCCTCGCCGAGGGAGCGCAGGATTTCCAGGAGGAGGCGCTTCTTTTTA
Source organism: Candidatus Hydrothermarchaeota archaeon (assembly GCA_015521565.1). GTDB lineage: Archaea > Hydrothermarchaeota > Hydrothermarchaeia > Hydrothermarchaeales > BMS3B > Pyrohabitans. The sequence goes on along the minus strand of WANX01000001.1, from coordinate 6,205 downwards.
TCCTCTTCTCCCACGATTTTCACCCCTCCGCCTCCACTATCCTCTCCACGCCCTCCACGAGCAAGTCGCACTCCTCGCGGGTGTTGTACAGGTAGAGGCTCGCCCTCACAGAGCCGCTCGCACCAATTCCCCGGGCGTTGAACCACGAGTGCATGCAGTGGTCGCCGGCGCGAAGCATTATGTTGTAGTGCCTGTCGAGCAGCTCTGCCACGTCGCTCGGCGCTACAAGGCTTCTCCCCCGCCTCTCCAGGCGGAAGCTCACTATCCCGGAGCGCAGCCTTGGGTCGCGCACGCCAACGAAGCGCACCTCCTCTATGGCAGAGAGCTTCTTCGAGAGGTGCGCAGTAAGTCTGCGCTCGTGTTTCGCGATTCTGCGCATCCCCACCCTGCGGAGGTACCCAACCGCCGCGGCTGCGCCTATCTGCGCGGCGTAGTCCTGCAGACCTGCCTCAAAGCGGTGGGGCGGCGGCAGAAAAATAGCGCGCTCATAGTAGGAGTCGCTCACCGTGTCGCCGCCCGCTATGAAGGGGCTGAGCTCGCGGAGAGCCTCCTTCCTGCCGTAGAGCACCCCCAGGCTTGGGCCCAGCATCTTGTGCACAGAGAAGGCGAGGAAGTCGGCCTCAAGCTCGCGAACGTCCACGCTGCGGTGGGGCACGCTCTGCGCGGCGTCGAGAAGCACCTTGGCTCCGTAATCGTGGGCTATCTCGACAATCTCTCTGACGGGCAGAGCGTAGCCGTCGAGGTTGGAGACGTGCACAACGCTCACCAGCTTCACCTCTGGAGAGAGCATCTCCTTTAGCTTCTCAATATCGAAGGTCTCGTCCTCGCGCGCGGGCACCACCTCATGCCTTATCCCGCGCCTTCTCTCAAGCTCCAGCCAGGGCACCAGGTTGGAGTTGTGCTCCCTGTCGCTGGTGAGCACAATATCGTCGCGCTTTAGCCTGAGGCTTCTCGCAACCAGGTTAATCGCCTCAGTGGCGTTCTTTGTCCACACCACCTCCTCAGGTGAGGCGTTTATGAAGCGCGCCACCTCCTCTCTTGCACGCTCAGTCGCCTCCTTAACCTCCCCCGCAAACCAGTGCTGCGACCTGCCCCGTCCGCCGCACGCGGGAAAAAGCTCGTAGTACTCGCGTACCGCCTGAATCACCTGCCTGGGCTTGAGGCTCATGCACGCGCTGTCCAGGTACACCGGTGGCCTGCGGTTGCGCACCCTCGCGAGGGCTGGAAAATCCCGCCTCAGCTTCTCGGGGAGCATGGGGTTAATTTACGCCTGAGCCTTATTAAGCTTCTCCAGCTCCCGCTTTGTGTACTCCACCAGGCCGCCGCTCTCCAGCAGGTTGAGCAGAAACTCCGGGAGGGGCTTGAAGGAGTACTCCTTTCCAGTGCTCAGGTTCCTTATTATCCCCTCTGAGAAGTCCACCTCCAGCTCATCCCCTTCCCCGGCGTCAACGCTCGCCTCAATCAGAGGTAAGCCAATGTTTATGCTGTTCCTGAAGAATATCCTGGCGAAGCTCTTCGCAATAACCACTCCTATTCCCGCGCCCATCAGCGCTCGTGGGGCATGCTCGCGGGAGGAGCCGCATCCGAAGTTTTCGTCAGCCACGATTATATCTCCAGCCCTGACCCGCTGCGCAAACTCCGGCTTCACCTTCTCAAACGCGTGCTTCGCAAGCTCCTTTGGGTCGGCTGTCACCAGGTACTCCGCAGGAATTATCTGATCCGTGTCCACATTTGCGCCGAAGCGCCATACCCTGCCCCTTACTCTGCGAAGACTCATAACCGCAGGCGGGTGGGTAACGTAGTAAAATTTATTGCTCGAACATTTTCGCGGAAAGCGGGATAAGGTACAGGGGCGAGCAGTAGTTATGAAAAAGTGTGAGAACTGCAGCAGGAGTGAGGAAGAGGTGCCCATCATAGGGTACTACCACAGGCAGGGGGAGCACTTTATCTGCGTGCGCTGCCTGCCCATGCTGATTCACGGCTGAGCAGAGTAGAACCCGGTTGAGAGGGTTGGTAATGAAGTGGGACGACGACGCCGAGGAGGTTCTAAGGGAAGTTCCAGGCTTTGTCCGCCCACTGGCAAGGAAAGCGGTGGAAAAGCTTGCCAGGGAGGAAGGACTGGACAGGGTTACGAGAGAGGTAGCCCTCAGGGCAAAGGCGAAGTACCTCGGGATAGAGGAGGGAGGCAGGAGGAAAAAGCGCATAGCAATAGTAAGATGCGACATTGTAAGCGAGGTGTGCCCTGGCATAGGCTGCCTGCTCGCGTATGAGAACAGAAAGGAGCTGTTCAAGCGCTACGAGGGTGAGGAGACGAGCCTGGTTGGCTTCTTCACCTGCGGCGGATGCTCCGGCAGGCGCACCTTCAGGCTGGCAAACACCCTGAAGCGCTACGGTGTGGATGTTATCCACATGAGCTCCTGCATGCTTATGGAGGAGCCCTTCAACAGGTGCATCTTCAAAGAGGACATAAAGAGGAGCATAGAGGCTCTCGGGATTGAGGTGGTCGAAGGCACGCACCACGAGGTGGGGAAGTTCGCCTTGGGTAAGAGGTTCCACGAGAGGGATTGACCCACATCAAAGCGCCTTGATCAGACCGCCTGTGACCACACATCAATTTGCAATAAGTATCTTCATAACAAAACCCACCATTACAGAATATGTAACATTTATCATAGTCCCTGCCAAGAAAAATAGAGAATTCCTGCTCATATCTTCTCTACGAACTATAGATTTTGCAGCAAATATTAATGCTAATGCGGTATATGCATCTAATATCATAAAAGTGGGTATCAGCAAATTTTCACATTTTCCTATCACAAAGCCGGTATCACGCGCTTCTTTTTCGATTCTTCTACTTATGGGCTCTTTCGAAATTCTGTTTAAAATAAAATTTACCATCTTTCCACTTGTTGCCAAGAGTATAAAATACCCACCTATCAAGATTAATAGAACATTTGTGCTCATGTTTTCAATCATCTGGCATCCGTCCAGCATGCTGCCTCTGTGAATAGCTGCGAAGTATTTGATTTAATTTACCTTCAATTGTTTTTATCTCCTTCCACATAGAACGGCCAAGAATTTTCGAAACAGCTTGCTGGGTTATACCTAATTTTTTTGCTATCTTAGACTGATTCTTAGTCTTTTCATATTCTCCTACTATCAGGCGCTGTTTTGGAGACCAATTTTTCTTCAATAATAAAATGAGATTTATCTGCCCTGATATGGCAGTATCTATTAATTTATCGCTTACCGACATATCAAACATCAATTTTGATTTCTTAAGTTTGTTCATAATATCTGATGCTTTATGAAAGGCAGGGCCATCCATCAAAGCTGCATCCCTACTCTCTAAAGCAGTGTCGATATGATCTAATACAACAGCAAAGCGCATATAATTTGGATACAGTTGTTCTTCTATTGTGGATACAATTTTATAAATATTCGACAGGTCAGAAAGTACACCGGCGATCTCATCAGTCCCTTTCAAAATTTTAAATTCTGCGTAAATATCTTCCGCATATGCTTTGTTAATTTCCTCACACGTTTTTTCCAGTTTGTTTTGGAACTCTCTCCTATCAACTAACCGGCGAGAAGATACAACATCCCCAAGCACAACATACAACCGTTTCCTCATGATTCACAATATATCTTCACGCCTTTATAAATACAACGTCCACAGGTTGTTAAAAGAATTACAACCTCTCAGGGTTGTAGATAGTTCGGCACTACCGCAGGAGCCCTTCAACACCCTGGCATAGGGGTGGTCGAAGGCACGCACGAAGTGGGAAAGTTCGCCCTGGCTAAGAGGTTCCACGAGAGGGATTGACCCGCATCAAAGCGCCTTGATTACGTCACCCCTGGTTACTATCCCCACCAGCTTCCCCTCCCTTAGCACGGGCAGGCGGTTTATCCTGTGCCTTGCCATCTTCCGGGCAGCCTCTTCTACACTCGCGTCCTCGTCTATGGTTATAACCTCGCGGGTCATTATATCCTTCACCTTCCTCACGGAAAGGCGTCTGGCCGCCTCCCTCAGCTGGCGGTGCATCTTTACAGGAAGCTCTATTATTTCGAGAGGCGAGGGAAGGACCAGGCTTATGCTCATCTCGCTTTCAAACAGCTTCATAAGGTCCGCCTCGCTAACTATGCCAGCTATCCTCCCGCCCTCCACCACCGGAGCGCCGCTTATCCTGTTATCCCTCAGCTTCTTAGCAGCTTCTTCAATACTCTCCTCGGGCGAAAGGGTAACAACCTGCCGGGTCATGACATCCTTAACCTTCATCAGCTTCCCCCTACGGGTGAATTGCTATGCTGCGCAGCCCCTCATCTTCGCGGAAGCCCAGCATTATGTTCATGTTCTGCACCGCCTGCCCCGAGGCGCCCTTTACCAGATTGTCTATTGCCGAGACCACCACCACCCTGTCCCGCTCATCATCCACAGAGAATGCGCCAATGTCCACAAAATTTGAGCCCCGCACAGCACTGAGGCGGGGGACCTCGCCGGCGTCCAGCACCCGCACAAAGGGCTCCCCGCCGTAGTACTCTCTGTAGAGTTCGCGCACATCCTCCTGCGACATGCTGCGGGTGAGCTGGAAGTGGATGGTGGCTGTAAGTCCGCGGATAACTGGCACTATGTGGGGTACAAAGGACATCCTCAGCTCACTGGAGAAGCGCTGAAGCTCCTGTTCTATCTCGGGCAGGTGCTGGTGCCTTGCCATCTTATAGGCAAGCACACTCTCGGCTGCATTGGGAAAGTGTGTTGCCTCTCTGGGCCTGTGGCCTGCGCCCGAGATTCCGCTCTTTGCATCCGCCACTATAAAAGTGGGGTCTATAACCTTTGCTGTGAGCAGCGGAACAATCCCCAGAATTACTGCGGTGGGATAGCACCCCGGATTTGCCACAAGCTTTGCGCGCTTTATCTTCTTCCTGTGAAGCTCTGGCAGACCGTAAACTCCCTTTATGTCGGGAGCGGAGTGCTTCATTCCGTAGTACCTCTCATACACACTCGCATCGGAGAAGCGAAAGTCGCCGCTGAGGTCGATGACGCGGGCACCTGACTCCAGCAGAAGCGGAACAATCTGCATGCTCACCCCATGCGGAGTGGCGCAGAAAACCAGGTCGCAGCGTTCTGCAACGCGTTCATAGTCAGGCGCCTCAAACTTCAGGTTAAGCACGCGGCGCAGGTTGGGGTGAACACTGTGCACCGGCCTGCCCTCGTGAGCGCGTGAGGTAACACAGGCCACCTCTACTCCGCTGTGCCCGGCGAGAAGGCGCAGGAGCTCGCCGCCGGTATACCCGGAGCCGCCAATTATGCCAACCTCCACCATGCAGAAAAATGTGCAGGGGAGAATATAACCTTTGCCCCTGGCGCTCGGCGCTCGAAGGCAGACACCACCTCTCAGAGCACGCCTCCCGCGCGCAGGGCGAGGAGCGCCTTCTCCGCTATCTCCTGGGGCACCTTCACCTCGGGTACGAGATCTTCCAGGCACCAGAGTATCTTTGAGGCGTCGGTGAGCTTGTGGTTGCTGCAGCTGGCGCGCTCGCTGGGGAAGTAGAAGCGCTTATCCGGAAACTCCCTCTCCAGGCGGTGCCTCATGCCCACCTCCGTGGCGACGATGAACTCCTCGCTTGAGGAGGCCCTCACGTGCTCCACCATCTGCTGAGTGTCCAGCACGTGCTCCGCTAAAGCAACAACATCGCCCCTGCACTGAGGATGCGCCAGCACCTCCGCGGAGGGGTGGCTCTGCTTGAGCCTCGCCACCTCTCCCGCTAAAATGCGCACATGCGGCGGGCAGTAGGCTTCTGCGATTACAAGCTCCTTCCCGCTGGCATTGCGCAGGTAGCTGCCAACGTACTGGTCGGGAATAAACACCACCTCGCCTTCGATGCTCTCAAGCAGGCGGAGCGCTTTGGTGTGATTGCAAACGCAGTCGCAGGCTGCGTACTGCTCAGCCCTCGCCTTGATGTAGCCCACCACTTTAGCCTCGGGGTGGCGCTGCTTAATTCCGCGCACCTGCTCCACGCTCACCATCGCCGTCATGGGGCAGCGCGCCTCCTCGCAGGGGATGAGCACCTTCTTTTCAGGATTTAAAATTGCAATTAGCTCAGCCATGAAGTCTATGCCGCAGGCCACGACAACGCTCGCTTTGCTCTTCCTCGCAAAAAGGGCGCACTCCAGCTTGTTTCCCACGAAGTCGGCAAGCTCCTG